>JAGDBW010000022.1 GCA_017958845.1 Clostridia bacterium
AGAGATTCGTCGGCCGCCGTCTTCTGCTCTCTCAGCATCAACTCAAAAGAAAATTCCTCTTCGGTCAGTGTTGTTTCTTTTGTCGTCTTCTGCGTCTCGTCTCCGTCCGTCTTTTTGACTGAAAAATCGCAGGCGCTCAGGGTCAGGGCGACGAAAAGCAGCGCCGACAATACAAAAAAGACAACAGCCCTCTTCATGGTGTTTCTCCTTTTCTTTGTGTGTTCGTTGTGTGTTCTTTGTGTGTTCGTTCGATTCTGTGTGGGCTATGGGATCGGCGGTTTTCCCTGAAAACGCGTTTTGTTTGCGCGCGTTTTTGTTAACTATTTACTATTTTACCATATCGTTCTGTGGCTGTCAACCAAACCGGACCACGCCGGGGCAACCGACGCCGGGACAAGCGATGAGACCGGCGACGCCGGAGCGGGCGACGCCGGGGCTTGCGGCGTCGATCTGCCGTCTCGGTCGGCACACGGATCCCCGCCCCTGCCACAACGGGATACAGGCAGGATTTCGGCAGCGCTTTACCTCCATTATAACCTAAATCAGGTTAAATGTCAATAACCTGAAACAGATTATCCTATAATGACAGACACAGAGGGGGTGATACCGATGTATCCTCGCATCCGCGATCTCCGTGAAGACCGGGACCTGACCCAGACGCAGGTCGCCCGCATACTCGGGATGTCCCAGACGGGATACTCCAAATATGAAACGGGCGAAAACGACGTTCCCACGGCCGTACTCATCAAACTCGCCCGTTTCTACGCGACCAGCGTCGACTATCTGCTGGGCGAAGCCGACGATCCGACGCCCTACCGTCGCTGACGATCCGGCGTCGGAGACCGCCGCCTCCCGCGGTCGTGTCGTTTGTCAAAACGCTGCCTTCCGCACGACTCCGCGTCGCCCGGGAGAGGATGGCCGTTTGCCCGACGGGAGCCGCCAAAAAAGGCGGGACAAAAGTCCCGCCTTTTTCTTTTCAAAAACCGCAAAAGGTCTCCGCCTATTCGTTTTTGCCTTTTGTTGCGTCTCCGTGTTGCCTGTCCTCGATCACAGATGGCGCCGGCGTCCGACCGGCGCCGTGTTTTGGAAAACCGGGCGCGCCGCCGATCTTTTGAGAAACGCCGGCCCAAGCAGCCGTCGCGGCTGCGCTGTCCCTCATCCGCCTCTGCTCTTGTGCCGAAAGACCAGCGTCGCCGCGACAAAGACGGCGACCGTATAGGCAGCGACGACGGCGAGCGGACGCAGGATGCCCGCGACGGGGTCGTCGCAGCCGTTGACCGCGCACCGGACGAGGTCGGTGGCGTTTTTGAAAGGCAGGACTTTCATCAGGGTCAGAAAGCCGCCGCTCAGCCCCTCGGTCGGGAACCACATGCCGCTGAGCACCGACTGCCCGACGATGACGGCGGAGGAGACGCCGCCGATGCTCTTCTCTCCGCACAGCGACCCGCACAGGATGCCGCACCCGACAAAGAAGAACGACGTCGCCGCGCCGGCGAGGACGCCGGCCGGGATATCGGTCGACCATAGCGACCGGTCGAGGATCCCCCCGACGACAAAAAAGAGGATCGACTGGCAGAGACTGACCGGCAAAAGGGCCAGCAGATATCCGCAGATAAACTCATGCGGCCGCGCCTCGGACACGTACAGCCGCCGCAAAAACGACGTGCCGCGGTCGAGGGAGATGAGCAGACCGGAAAAGAGGGTCAGAAACGCCTGGGAAAACACGACGATCCCCGGCGCCAAAACGCTCATCTCAAACTGGGAGGTCAGCCCGTGAAAGAGAAAATAGAAGAGGATCTCCATCAGCAGCGGCATGGCCAAAAGGAACACCGCGCCGAGCGGATCGCGCAGGATCTCGGTCAGGTTGCGCCGGGCCAGCACCGCCGTGCGTCGGCAGGATTTACGCATCTTTCTCGCCTCCCTTCACGATCTCGACAAAGGCGTCCTCGACGTTGTCCTTGCCGGAGGCGGCATACAGTTCTTCTTTGGTCCCCGCAAAGAGCAGCCGCCCGTCTTTCATGATGCCGATCCGGTCCGAGAGCGCCTCCGCCTCCTCCATGTAGTGGGTGGTCAGGACGATGGTCATCCTGCCCTTGAGTCCCCGGATCGTGTTCCACAGCTCGCGCCGGGCGATCACGTCCAGCCCCAGCGTCGGCTCGTCGAGAAACAGCACGCGCGGATCTTTGATGAGCGCGAGCGCGATGGAGAGCTTGCGCTGCCAGCCGCCCGAGAGTCTGGCGGCCTGTTTGCCCGCGACCGTCCCCAGTCCGAAAGCCGCGTAGATCTCGGCCTTAACGCGCTCGGTGCCGGCTTTTTCCAGTCCGCACAGACCGTCGTAAAACCGGATATTTTCTTCGACCGTCAGCTTTCTGGCCTCGGCCGTCTCC
>JAGDBW010000204.1 GCA_017958845.1 Clostridia bacterium
CCGGTTTCGGCTCGCTGGCGGGCGGGGTTTTGCGTTTTTCTTGCTCTTTTCCCGCTCTTTTTTGCGCTTTTTTTGCGCAAAAGCGGTCGGAAGGGCGGGGGCGCGGAGCGAGGCGGGCGGTGGGTGGGGGGTCTCTTTTTCCTATTATACACGAGGACGAGCCGAAAGTAAAGAAAAACCGACCCGGACCGGGCGGTCCGGGTCGGCGCGCGGGACGGCGGGGGCGCGGCGCGCTCTCCGTCAGGAAAAGCGGCGCTCGATGTGCGAGAGCGTCTTGTAGAGCGGCCAGACGAGCAGGCCGAACGCGGCGTTCCCGGCCGCGTGGATGACGTCGAAGGACAGGCCCGCCAGCCACCAGGCGACGATCTTTTCCAAGTTGAGTTTGGCGACCAGCATCCAGCCGGGCGCGTAAAGCGCGCCGAAGGAAAGCCCGAAGAGCGCGCAGACGCCGGCGCAGACCGGCACGGCGACGGCGGCGGGCATGCGGCGCGGGAGCAGCATGGTGACGCCCCACAGGATCAGCCAGATATACAGGTAGGAGAGGTTGTAGAGCGAGAAGCCGTAGAGCGCGCCGTTGAGCAACACGTAGACGTAGAGGGGGATGAGCGCGCGGCCGCGGTAGGTCAGGGTGTAGACCATGATCAGCATGCTGACCAGCTCGACGTTGGGCGCGAGGTCCAAAACGACGTCCGCGACAAAGAGGATGGCGGCGAGCAGGGCGAATCGGACCATATCCCGCACGGGGAAACGCCTGTTTTTTTGACACGGGGCGGGGTCGGCGGGCCGATACGGGCCGTCCGGCGCGGCGTCGTCCCGGTCGGAGAGAGCGCCTATCTGAGCGGGGGCGGGCGCTCCGTCCGGTACGGAGAGGGGCGGCTCGTCCGCGGGAGAGGTCGACGCGTCCGATCTGTCCGGCGGCGGTGTATGGGCGGACGGGTCGGAGGGGGCCGTCTCTTTCGTCAAAGACGGGTCGAGGGGGTCAAGAGAGAGGTCTTCCCGCTCCGGGGGCGTACGGCGTCCGGTCACGGTCAGCCGACGTTGCGGACGAGCTCATAGTGCGCGCCCGGCTCGATGGCGGTGCTGTCCACGCCGGTCATCAGCATCTCCCCGTTTTGGTAAAAGCCCCACCAGCTGGTGTCGGCGTCATAGTCGGCGGTCATGCCGTTGACGGTCTTGACGTAGAGGCCGTAGGCGCTCGTCTCGCCCTGCACGAGGTCCAGGGCGATCAGAGCGGCGCCGACGGTGGTCTCGTCGGTGCGGATGGTAAAGGTGACGCTCTTGTCATCCGCTCTGACTTCGAGATAGAAGAGGGTCGCTCCTGTACCGAGTTCGGTATCTTCTTTGTAGGTAGCGCCGGCCCAGAGGGTGTCGGCGTCCACCGGTTTGTCGCCGAACGAGAAGCTGCAGGAGGCGAGGGTCAAGGTCGCGATCAGGAGGAGAAAGAGGAGGGGTTTTGCGATTTTGGACGTTTTCATGGCTTTTTTGACTCCTTTTTTGTATTTAAAAGAAGGCAAAAACAAAAAGCGCTTCTCCTCGAAGCGCGCCTAAAAAGCCCCTCCGCGGGGGCGGGCGCAGGCGCTCTTCGACTGCCCAAGAGGCTTTTTGCGGCACGGGACGGTGAGTATTCCGGCTGGGGCGGCGCCGAGGCGCGGCCGATACGGCAATGGCTGTTGTCACGGAATCCGACCGTGTTTCCTCACCTCCGAAGCGAGTGACCGCACCGTCTCCGAGGGGATCGGCGAGGCGTCGGCGCTCCGGCAGCGCCGTCGGGCGGCGCTGAAGCGTGTTTTGTATTCTTTTGTGCTTTGATGATAGCATAGAACGCCGGTTTTGTCAACCGAGGGGCGCGTTTTTGAGGTGCGGCGTTCGGGAGCGGAGAGAAGAAATGAGAAAAAAGCCGCGCAGGAACAGAAAAGCGCCGCGCTCCCGGTGGGAGCGCGGCGCTCTGTCAGATGGGTGGTCGCCCGGCGAGACGCCGTCGGAGGGGGGCGGGGCGGGCGGCGCACGTCGGGGCGGCCACAACAAAAAAGAGCGGCGACGCGGCGAGGCGTTCAGCGCTCTTCTTTGGGGATCCCGGAGAGGTCGGCGTACTCGCTGCCGAGGCGGATCGGCGGGCGGTTGGGGACGGTCTTTTTGATCCCTTTGGCGTTGACGTAGGTCAGGTGGCGGGGGGTGACGGTGACGATGCGGTAATAGCCGCGGGCGTTGAGCCGCTCTTCTCTGCTCTGCTGTCGGGCGGGGTCGGGCCGCTTTTCTCTGTCGTCGATGAGCGTTTGCAGACGTTCCAGCGCTTCGGTGTGGCCGGAGCGGAAGGCGTCCATGTCGGCGGCCGACGCGACGGCCGAGAGGTCGCGGAACAGGTCGGCGTCCATGACGTCGTAGCGGACGAGCAGGGTGCGCAGGTCGTTTTTTTCTTTCGGGAGGCCGGTCCAGCGGGCGCGGCCGGCTTTGCCTTCGGGGCAGCCGCCGGCCGCCGCCGAGCGGCAGGCGCCGCAGGTCGGGCAGATCGGCCAGCCGCAGACGGGGCAGGTAAAGACAAAGCGGGTCGGGACCTTTGCTTCACAATTCCAGCAGAAGCGAAAATGGGCGCGGCCGGGTCCGGCCGGAG
>JAGDBW010000205.1 GCA_017958845.1 Clostridia bacterium
CCGCGCGGCGCGTCGGGCGGGAGCACCCGAAAGTCCTTTTTTCTGCGGCGGAAGAACAGCCGCCCCAGGGCCCGGCCGTCAAAGGGGACGAGCGGCCAGAGATAGCTGTGCCGCCCGTTGAGCGTCCGGTTGGAAAAGA
The DNA here is from genome assembly GCA_017958845.1 of Clostridia bacterium. GTDB lineage: Bacteria > Bacillota > Clostridia > Oscillospirales > CAG-272 > UBA1740. Next base: position 140 of record JAGDBW010000205.1, read on the forward strand.
GCAGCAGCGGGATGAGCGCCAGCCCGACCAAAAAGCCGGGCAGCCGAAAGAGCGCCGTCAGCGCGAGCAGCGCGAGCCGCAGCATCTTCATGGCGTAGATCATTTCCTGGCTCTTTTGCGTAAAGCCGGAGATGGCCACCAGCGACATATAGAGGATCACGTCGGGCGAGAGCCACCCCACCGTCACGGCAAAGTCGCCGAGGATCAGCCCGCCGATGATGGACAGGGAGTTGGAGAGCATGTTGGGGGTGTTCATGGAGGCCAGTTTGAGCGCGTCGACGGCAAACTCGGCCAGCACGAGCTGCCAGATCATCGGCAGCGCGCCCGTCACCGTCGGGACGAGAAACGCGAGCCGCTCCGGCAGCGCGTCCGCGTACTCCAGCGCGAGATACCACAGCGGCGTCAGCAAGAGGGCCAGCAGCGACATCCCCAGCCGGATGATCCGCTGATAAGATCCCGTCAAAGGGGGAAAATAGTAGTCGTCGGTCTCCTGGAGATAGTCGAGCAGCGAGGTCGGCAGGACCATGACGCGCGGCGAGGTGTCGCACAGGATCAGCACCCGCCCCTCCATGAGCTGCGCCGCCGCCGAGTCGGGGCGCTCGACCGTGCGGATCTTGGGAAAGGGGTTGTACCACCTGCGCGGCGCCAGCATCTCGGCCAGCGTCTGGTAGCCCATGGTCAGCGAGGCGGGACGCAGACGCGCAAGTTTGTCCGAGAGCATGGCCACATAGCCGTCGTCGGCGATCCCGTCCATGTAGCACAGCACCACGTCGGTGCGCGACGCGCCGCCGAGGTTGCGGTAGCGCATGGTCAGACGCGGGTCGCGGATGCGTCGGCGGATGAGCGCCGTGTTGGTGATGAGCGTCTCCACAAAGCCGTCCTTGGCGCCCTGCATCACCTTGTCGGTTTCGGGCTCGGCGACGTCGCGCGTCGGGTAGGTCCGCAGGTCGGCCGTCAGCGCCGCCGCACCGAACGACGAAGCGACAAAGGCCACCTCCCCCGACAGCACGGCCGTAATCAGGGCACCGATCTCGCCGGTGTGCGTGATCTCGACGGCGGGCAGGACCGAGAGCGCAAAGGTCTGCGCGTCTCCCAGGGTCCGCCTCGCCTGCAGGGTCTGGAGGGTCTTTTGCAGTTCCGCGTCCTTGATGAGCCCGTCCACGCCGTAGACGACCAGCCGATCCTCCCCCGTGCGCACCTCCCGCCGCAAAAGGTCAAAGCTCTCGCCCACCCGCAGCCGCCGGTCGATCTCGGCCACGTCCCGCTCAAAGTCGCCCGTGAGCGCCGCCGTCTCCGCCGTCTCGTCCTGTGTGGCTCTGTCCGTCGGAGCGCCGACGCGCGCGTACCCCTCTGCCGCGCCTCCCGTCCGCTCCGCCCCGCGCTCCCGCCGATCCGCGTCGTTCCGCCGCTCGCCCATCGCCTGTTTTTTTCCTTTCTTCTTTGTTCTTTTCTTTTTGTCATTGTTGACCGCCCGCGCCCTTTCTATTCTCCCGGCCTCCTCACGCCGCCGCAGAAAAAACCGGCGCCCGCAGCCGCGCCTCCCGTCCGCGCGCCCGCGTGTCTCGCGCGACCCGCTCGTTTGCTTTGGGC
>JAGDBW010000206.1 GCA_017958845.1 Clostridia bacterium
CAACGAACACCTCTCCATCGGCGCCTTCGTCATGTTCGGCGACACCGAACTGACCGAGTCCTGCGCCCGGGAGCTGCTCGACCGCGCCCCCGCGTTCGACGTACTCATCACCGCCGAGTCCAAAGGCATCCCGCTGGTCTGCTCCATGGCGCGCCTCTCCGGCAAAGGCCGCTACGTGCTCGCGCGCAAATCCGTCAAGCTGTATATGAAAGACGTCGTCAGCTTCGCCGTCAAGTCCATCACCACCACCCCCGACCAGACGCTCTACCTCGACGGCGGCGACGTGGCCTATCTGAAAGGCAAAAAGGTCCTGATCGTCGACGACGTCATCTCCACCGGCCGCTCGCTCGAAGCGCTGGAGAACCTCGTCACCACCTCCGGCGGCGAGATCGCCGGCCGCATGGCCGTCCTGGCCGAAGGCGACGCCATTGGCCGCCCGGACATCGTCACCCTCGCCGACCTGCCCCTCTTCCACCCGGACGGCACCCCGCTCTGAATAGAGCGCTTCTCCCCCGCGAGAAAAGCGAAAAGCGCGCTTGCCCCGCTCTGAAAAGAGCAAAGAGCGTTTCTCTCCCCGATGAGAGAAACGCTCTTTTCCTCTTGTCCGCGCCGTTTTTCCAAACGGCGCGGACATATCTCATACGCCCGCGCCACCCGGCGCGGATATCGCCTCCTCGTCTCCGCGCCTCGCGCGGATATATCGCACGCCCCCGCCTGGATACGCAAAAAAAGCCCGCCGCTCGGCGGGCTTTTCTTTCTTTCTTTTTCTCTTCGTTTTCCGTCTGTCCGTCCCGCCTTACCCGACGGCGCCGAGCAGCAGAGCCAAAAGCGGGATCGTCCCGACGCAGAGCAGGGTCGAGAGCAGCACCACGTTGGCGGCCAGCTCCTGCTCGCTCTTGTGCATCTCGGCGAGGTTGTAGATGATGGTGCCGCAGGGCGCGGCGGAGATGATGAGCATCGCGGCCTTAAAGGGAAACGGCAGCGGCAAAAACAGCACCAAAGCGTAGGCAAAGAGAGGGAACAGCACCAGCTTGCACCCCGCCGCCACGTACATGATCCCGCGCGAAAACAGCCGCCCGATCTTCACGTTGGCCAGACGTATACCGAGGATGGTCATGCACAGCGGCACGGTCATACGGCTGAGCAGTTCCATCCCGCCGACGAGAAAGGGGGGCAAAAACGACTTGGCCCCGAGCCCGAACAACGCCAGCGCCACGGGCAGGGAGAGCACGGTCGGGTTGAAGATCGCGGCGCGCAGGGACATATACTTTTTGTCCCGCGTGAGCGCAAAGACCCCGATGGTAAAGACCAGCACGTTCATCGACACGCTGTACATACAGGCGTAGCAGGCGACCTCCGGCGACCCGGGCAAAATCGCGCGGATGATCGGCAGGCCAAAGTAGCCGGTGTTGCCCAGCACCGCCCCGATGGTCAGGATGCGATACTTCGCGTCGTCAAACTTCTTGTGCAGCAACAGCCACAAAATGCCCATAAACAAGAGCTGCGCCGCGAGCGAAATGACAAAAAACAGCCCCATACCCCCCAGCATCTCCCAAGAAAAGTCGAGGGCGACAAAGGACGACACGATCAGCGGCGGGGTGCAGCCGTAGACGAGGATCGCCGACAGGGTCGGGATATGCTCGGCGTTCGCCTTGCCGAAGCGCGCCAGCAGATAGCCGGGGACGGCAAACAGCATCGCCAGAAAAACGGTCTCAAACGCGATCTGAAAGTAAGCAAACATACGACCTCCGCGCCGGGCGCCCGTCCGGGACCGCCCGACCCACGATAACAACAAAACCGATTATACCACACCCCCCGCCGTGTGTAAATACGCCCCGGCGTTTTTCTCGTCCGCGTTTCCGCGTACGCGCCCTCTGTCCGCGCCGCGGCGCGGACAGATACAAATCAAAAAACCCGGCACGGATGCCGGGTTGCGGGCGGCTTTTATCTTCCGTTGTCCGCCGGACGTTGTCAAAAGGTCACTTCCAGGCCGTCGTAGGCGACAAAAAAGCCGTAGCGGCGCGCCCTTTTCACGAGTTCGTCGTACGTCTGGCCGGCGTTGTGCGAAAAATGGTTGTAGTACAGCCGGACGTCGTCCGCGAGCAGACCGCGAGACCGAAACCGGTCCGCGATGACCTTGCCCTCCTCCATGGACATATGCGTATCATAATGAAAATCGTTGTCGCCTTTCGTGCAGTCGAGAGACAAGAGATCGATCTTTTTGCCGCCCTGCGCCAGATAGTCGTCGATCTCCTCAGAAAAAAAGCCCGTGTCGTGGCCGTAAAACAGGCATTTTCCGTCCTTTTCGATCAGATACAGCAGCGCCGTCTCGGGCGCGGCGTGGACGGCGGGCAGGGGTGTGACGGTATAGCCGTCAAAACTAAACGGCCGATACGGCTCGACGGTAACGAAATCGTAGCGCGCGTTTCGCCCCCTTTCGTTTTCGCCGCGCACACCCTGACACGTCTCCAGGACCGCCAGCGCGTCTTTGCTCAGGTAGACGCTCATCTTTTCGTCTTTGACGCCGTGGGCGATACCCGGAAAACGGCTGTGGAACTCTTCGAGCGCAAAATGATCGCCGTGCGAATGGGTGACCAGGAGATGCCCGACGTCCCACAGCGTCCGCCCTTCGCGCATAAAGTGCAAAAAGGTGTCGCCGTTCAAGTCGATCAGCAGATGGTCGTCGACCAACGCCTGTGAGCGCGACATGATATTCCGTCCGCCGGCGCGCAGGGCTTTTTTGCAGGTCTCGCAGGCGCAGAACAGACCGGGGATACCCTCGGCCGCCGCCGTACCCAGATAGGTGAGTTACATATTCGATCCTTTCAGCAGAAAATAAAACAAACCGGACCGCGCACCGCGCGAGCGCCGCCGCGGCGTGCGTCACGCCGTGCCGGTGTGTCATCGGTCATACCGACAGTATAAAACGA
>JAGDBW010000207.1 GCA_017958845.1 Clostridia bacterium
ACGGGCCGCACTTCAAAGGACAGTCCCATCTTTTCGCACAACTCCCGCCGGCGGGGCGAGCCGGAGGCCAGCACCACCCGCATCCCCTGCGGCAAGATGATCCGCGGCAGCCGTCTCTGTCGTTCGGTCAGTTCCATCTTTTTCTTCTTTTCCCTTTTTCTATCTTTTTGATGTTTTCTTTTCGTGTTTATGTTGATGCGGTGCTTGTTTGCGCGCTTGACGGATCGTTTGTTTGCGGCTTTCTTGCTTTGCGCTCGCCGCGGGGTTCGCGCGGCTTGTCCGTATCGGTCGGCCGCTCGCTCCGCTCGCAGGCGGGCGCCTGTCGGCGTTTTTTCGCCCGGTCGGGGGCGGTCGTTTGGTTTTCCCTCCCTGTTTTGGCGGATGAGGGGAGGGGTTTGGCTTGTTTTGCGCGGCTTTGGATCGTGTCAGACTTTTTCCGTCGGCCAGCGGCGGCAGCCCTCCAGCGGCTTGCCCGCCCGCGCCGCGGCGGCGACCCGCTCGATCTCGTGCGCGTCCTCGACAGAGAAAAGGAAGCACCCGCACGTCAGCCCGGCCGCGTCGAGCGCCGCCCGGCGGTCGCCCATATACGTCGGCAGACTGTTAAAGAGCAGGTTGCGGTGCGCAAAGCACCGCCGCACGGGAAAGCGCGCCCCGGTGCGATCGGTCAGCGCGTCCCCGCCGCATCCGGCGCATCCGCCGCGGCCGCGGGTCACACAGCGCTCCAGCACCATCAGCGGCACGCGCCCGTAGACGATCACCCGCCCGCCGACGTCCCGCGCCTGCGGCAGGGTCAGCTCGGGCGAGAGGATCACGTCCCGCACGCCCCACGTTTCGCACAGGGTCCGGCGGGTCTCGCCGTTGGTGACGTTCCATCTAAAGTCGCCGAGCGCGACCATGCCCGCGGCGCGCACGTGCGCGATCTGTCCCACGCCGGCCGTCAGAGCCAGCCGCACGCCGCACCGCGCCGCGTCCGCGAGCAGACGGTCGATCTCCGGCCACTCGTGATCGAACACGACGGGCGGCAAAAGGACCCCGTCGGCATACCCGGCCATCCCGTCGTCCCACTGCCACAGGGGCACAAAGCGGTGCGAAAACATCCCGCGCGTCGCCTCGGTCAGCCGCGGCAGGACCCGCGGGTCATAAAAGACGGCAAAGTCGTCCCGCGCCCGCGCGGACTCCGACGCGGCGGCATACGCGCCGACCACACCTCCGTCCGGCGTCGGGCGGGCGCTCTCCGGGCCGTCCGTTTTTTCTTTTTTCGTTTCGGTTTCCGTTTTGGCGGCGGGCGGCGTCAGCGACCCGCCGTCCTCTTTCGGCCGCGTGATCGCCTGCTCGAGGGCTGCGACCGCGGCGCGGCGCAGGCCGTTGATCTGCCCGGCGGTCAAAAAGAGACCCGCCCCGAGCGAAAGCGACAGATCGGCCTCTCTCAGACAAAAATCCGTGCCGCCCATCCGGCACAGCCGCGCCCGCACGTCGGCTTCGGAGAGCGGCGCGGAGCGGGCCGCCATGGGGGTCTCTCCCTCGACGGTCGCGGAGACGTCCTGCCATTTCAGGGTCATTTTGGAGGGGGTATCGGACAGGATCGTCACATTTGCCTCGATCGGCACGGGCCGCGGCGTGACGTCCGGCTCGGCAAGCGAGCGGCTGACCTGCTTTTGCTCCTCGGTGCGCACGCCGGTCATGGGGCGGCGGACGTCGCCGACAAAATACGCGTCGGAAAAGTCCTCTCCGCGGCAAAAGATCCCGCGCAGCCGCCGCATCTCGTCCTCGTCGGCGGCGCGCCCCTCGTCGAGCAGACGGCGAAAGATCGCCGTCGTATGATAGACGTAGGCCGGGCTCTTCATGCGGCCTTCGATCTTGAGCGACGACACCCCGCTCTCGATCAGCTCCGGGATGTGTCCGGCCAGCGACAGATCGCGCAGCGACAGCGGATAGCCGTCGTCGTAGGGCAGGCGGCAGGGCTGGGCGCAGAGGCCCCGGTTGCCGGATCGGCCGCCGACCAGGGAGCTGAACAGGCACTGCCCCGACTGGCAGACGCACAGCGCCCCGTGGAGGAACACCTCGGTCTCGACCGGGGCGTTTTCGGTCACGTAGGCGACGTCCGCGCGGGACATCTCCCGCGCCAGCACCACCCGCCGCACGCCCAGCCGCGCCCATTCGCGCGCGCCGTCGAGGTTGTGGATCGCGGCCTGGGTGCTGGCGTGCACCGTCAGCCCCGGCAGCCGCTCGCGAAGCAGCCGGATCAGCCCCGTGTCGGCCGATATGACGGCCGACACGCCGTTTTCATACAGAAAGCGCGCGTAGTCCAGCGCCTCGTCCAGCTCGCGGTCAAAGAGCAGGGTGTTGAGCGTCACGTGCGACGCGACGCCCCGCAGGCGGCAGTAGCGCAGCGCGCGCACCATCTCCTCACGGTCAAAGTTTTTGGCCAGCGCGCGTGCGTTCCATGCCCCGCCGCCAAAGTAGACGGCGTCGGCGCCCGCGTCGATCGCCGCGCACAGCGCCTCAAAGGACCCCGCCGGAGAGAGCAGCTCCGGCAGCTTTGCGCTTCGTTTCACGTCCCGCACACGACCCGTCGGGCGGATCGCACCTCGCGATCCTGCCGCTGTTTTCCGGGGGTTTTCCCTTTCTTTGTTCTTTTTGGCTCGGTTTTGCGGGGCCGAGCCGGCCGCCCCCGCGTCCGCGGAGCATCGGCGGACGCGCCGCATCCGTTTCATCCGGCCGCGCCGTCTTTGGCTTTGCCGCGCCGGCGCGCATATCCTCTCCGTCCCGCCCTCGTCGGATCATCCGTTCTCCCGTCCGCGGGTCGGTCGGTCGTTTCCTTTTTGATTCTTCTTTTCCGTCCTCGGCCGCCTCGTCAAAATCCGCCGCGCGGAAATACCCGCCGAGGATCCCGCGATAGCCCGGTTTCCACGGTTTGTTGCGTCCAAAGTAGTGGATGATGACCGTGTTCTCCTCCACCCACGCGGCGTCGATTTTGGCCGCGCCGGAGGCGTTGTGATAAAAGATCACCCGGTCCGAGAGGTTGTAGACGGTCGGATCGATGGTCCCGATCATCGTCCCGTAGAGCCCAAACAGCACGTCCTCGTCAAAGAGGATCATCCGGCGGCGACGCCGCCCGATGAAAGCGAAGATGTCCTCTTTGCGGACGGTCCGGCGCATCTTGTCGAGGTCGAGCAGCATCACGCCGCTGTTGGGATAGACGCTGCCCTTTTCGGCTCCCAGGCGACGCCGGTTGTACCAGTTGAGAAAGCCGCGGATGTTGGTGGCGGCGAGGATCATATGGTCGCCCATCTCCGCCCTCCAGAGCGGGGCGAGCGAGCCCTTGACCACCACGTCCGCGTCGAGATACAACGCCCGCCCGACCTCGCGCGGGAGCAGTTCGCCCGCCAGCAGGCGATAGTAGATCTGCGGCGGATAGCGGCGCGTCCCCGGCGCGTCGGCAAAGAGTCCGGGCGGCACGGCGACGTAGTGAAGCGCGAGGTTGGGCGCGGCGGTGTAGCGGTCGATGGCCGCCCGGTCCCGCTCGTCCAGATCGCTGTGGACGCAGTAGACCTCGATCGGCTCCTCCGGGTTGTTCCGGACGAGCGAGCGGAGCATCACGCAGAGCAGGTGGCGGCACTTTTGGTTGATGCAAACGAGTACGTTCATCTCATCCTCCCCCCGTCTCCCGACGGCCGGGGCGCCGTCGGACTCGCAAAGCAGCGCGAAAGCCCCGGGAAGAGAGCCGGCGCCCGGCGGGCGCGCTCTCGACAGTCGCGCAAACCAACACGGGAACAAAAGCGCCCCGTTGCCGACCGCGCGAGCGGGGTCACTGGGCGGCGTCCTGCGGGGGGCGCTCCCCCGCGCGGTACGGTCGGATCATGGTCGGCCCGGCGTCCCCGCTCCCGTCGCGACGGGAGCGGGCGCGGGTCTGCGGCCTCGGCCGGCCTTATTCTTCGTCCTTCTTTTCGGTGGCGTAGAACTCGGTCAGCTTGGCCAGTTTTTCTCTTCTGGCGGCCGCGTTGGCTTCGGCTTTGGCAAACAGCTCCTTGGCTCTCTCGGGCAGCGCCTGCGCCAGACGGGCGTAGCGGGCCTCTCCCATGATAAAGTCCTGATAGCTGCCGGTGGGATCCTTGGAGTCCAGGGTAAACATGGACTTGCCTTCCACGCCGCGCAGAGCGGGATTGAAGCGGAACATCTGCCAGTAGCCGGCCTCGACGGCCTTCTTCATCTCGGCCTGGCAGTTCTGCATGCCGCCCTTGATGGAGTGCATCTCGCACGGCGCGTAGCCGATGATCAGCGACGGGCCGGGATAGGCCTCGGCCTCGGCGATGGCCTTGACGGTCTGGGCGGGATCGGCGCCCATGGCGATCTGCGCCACGTAGACGTAGCCGTAGGACATGGCGATGGAGGCGAGGTCCTTTTTGCCGATGGCTTTGCCGACGGCGGCGAACTGCGCGACCTGGCCGATGTTGGAGGCCTTGGAGGCCTGTCCGCCGGTGTTGGAGTACACTTCGGTATCAAAGACCATGACGTTTACGTCCTCGCCGGAGGCCAGCACGTGGTCCAGAACGCCGAAGCCGATGTCGAAGGCCCATCCGTCGCCGCCGAAGATCCACACGGACTTCTTGTTCAGGTAGTCCTTCTTGGCCAGAATGGCGCGGGCGGTGGTGCAGGCCTCGCAGGGGCACTCGGGCTTG
>JAGDBW010000208.1 GCA_017958845.1 Clostridia bacterium
AGTCGCACATGTCTCTGAACTCCTTGGCTTCTGCGTTCAGCTCCACCGAGAACTCGATATGACCGTCAACAAACTCGCGGCACTCAAAGTCGACGTGATTGCGCTCGTAGATATACTGGCTGGCTTCGTCGAAGAAGGCGCTCCAGAGTTTTCCGCTCTGTACGTGTTGGACCACATAGTTTTCGATCACAAAGCGGTAATACGCCTGACTGATGGTCATGTTGTTGTTGGTCAGGGAGGAGCCGTCGGCGACGATCATGTGGTTCATCGTCACGACCCAGGAGCCGCTGGTGACAGCTTTGTTGATCTCATTGATGAACCAGGTCATGTTGTTGTTGATGGAGGTGTCGCCCCAGGTGTCGGGCATGCTGTAATAGAAGCTGTTGGCGCCGAGGATATAGTAATCGGGGTTGGTCAGCGAGCTGCTCTTGCCGGTCGAGAGGAAGCGGGCGGCGAGGTACCGGCCGACCATATACTCTCTGGCTTTGGCATACTCGGCGTCACGGTTGGAGGAAGTGTAGCCGGGGTAGACGAAGGTCAGCGCGCGCTGGCCCGGGAAGAACTCGCGGATCATCTGCTGAGAACCGACCAGTTCGGCGAGGATCGTGTTTTCATCCAGTCCCCATGAGCCGTGGGAGTAGGAGTGAGAGGAGATCTGGAGGACGTCGCTGTTGGCGGCGACGAAGTCCCGATACCAGGCGGGCGTTCCGCCGCCGGAGAGCCCCTTGCCGTCTGCGTTCCAGCTGATGGAGAAGTTGCCGTTTTCGTCAATGATATACTTTCCGTCATCATCCTTTTCGAGCGTGCCGAGTTTGTTGGTGATGAGGCCGATATTGCATTTCAGGCCATACTCGCGGCACACGGCCACCATGAATTCGGTGGTGTCCTTGAATCCGTCGTCTCCGACCAGACACAACACGCCGGTCGCTCCGTCTTTGAGCCGTTGGACAGTCATGTCGATCGGGCTGTACGGGGCGCGCTCGAAGGTGAAGGCGTAGGTCTTGGCGTGTAGGCCGTCGCCGGACGTGACGGTGATGAGGCCCTGCCCGTTGTTTTCGTCGGTGGGTTGCTGGATCGAAAGAGACGCGAAAGGACTGCTGACAGTCGCGCTCAGGACAGGCATGGCTTCGCGGAGCATAATCTCGCCGTGATAGGAGAAAACGGAAGGATCGTAGGCGGCATATCCGGCACCGTCGATATTGACGGTGAGGACGTCCGCCATGCTCTGAAGTTGTTCGATCGTCATAAATACAAACTCTTTGGATTGTGCATAGGCGGTTTTGTCATAGATGTAGGCGGAAGAGAGGTCGCCCTGCAACGGTTCTCCGCCCGTGATGTAGTGCTCGGTAAAGAACTTGATGCCGGCGGCGATCGCCTGGTTGTCGAGGCCGAGAATAATGATCTTTCCGTCTCGGGCACCGATAAAGAAGCTGCCGACCGCGGGATTGTCAGCCAGGAGATAGCGGCTGTATTCTTCGACGACCGTCGTGATCTCGGCGCGTCCGCTGACAAAGCCGATGCAGATCTCTCTCTGTTGCGTTTCTTGTTTGTCGGTCGTGTAGACGATGGACAGGGAGAGCGTGGAGTTGATGTTGTTGCGGAGTGTGACGGCGTTGGAGGACGCGGTGGAGTTTCCGTCCGGGATGACGATGCGGTAGCGGTCGTCGATGAGAGCCTGACCGCCCATCTTGGTGGCGGACCAGACGCTCGCGCCATCCGCAAACGCAGGGCGGTCGACCGGACCGTCAAAGCCCTCATAGCCCTCGGGGAGCGTCATGGGAGGATAGGTCACGGGGGGATCCGTCAACTCGTCGGTGACGGGATCGGTAAGCGGGTCTGACTGAGGTTCGGTGCTCGGCTGGGTCTCGGCGTCTTTGTTCTTTTTTTCGCATGAGCAGAACACAAGCAAAACGCAAAGCGCCATGGCCAGGAGAGGAAGCAGTCTTTTCATAGGATTTCTCCTCAATAGGTGATGGTGAATAGATATAACTACCCGAATAAATTATAATAAAATATTCGCTGCAGGTCAATGACATTGTCGCCAAAAATACGCTGTGCGAATTGTCGATTGTGACGAGAAAAGCACTGCGGTAAATCCACCGAGGCAAAATAAAAACCCGCCGTGCCGTGTAGAGCAAACATTATGACCCTGCCTGTGCAAGGTGGGTGCCGGCCCGGACGTTTTGTGCTCCCAGCGTCCGTCCCGAGGGACGGGAGGTCTGCATTCCCTGCATCCGGAGCGATGGCTCCCTCGTTAATGTTGTAGGTCCAAATAATGCTCTATCACGCACACGGCAGGACAAAAGACCATCTCATCCCTCGTCGCCGGTATCGCTCGTGTCTCCGTCATAGTCGATGTCGGAGAAAACTTCGTCGTCGAAGATGTCCGCCACCGCGTCAAATTCGTCGTCGTCATCGATGGTGACGAGGATCGTCTCGCCGTTTTCTTGTTCGACACGGAGGATGACGTACTCGTCGCTCTCGTTGTCGAGTGAGGCCAGGGCGTAGTACTCTTTGTCTCCGTATTCGCAGGAGGCGAGCAGCTCGAACTGCTCTTCTTTTCCGTCTTCGTCGGTCAGGGTATAGACGTCTCTGCTCATTTCGTCTTCTGTCATGAAAGGGGCGCTCCTTTTTCTTTGTACTTTCATTGTATCAAACGAATCGCCGGCTGTCAAGTGCCGGGGTTCGACGGACAAAAACGGCCGACTCAATCTCCCGACAATTCTGCCAAAATGGCGTTGCTCACATAAAACCCCTCTTCGGTCAAGGCCAATCGGTCACCGACCTCGGTCATGTACCCCGCCGAAATGCATCTGCGCTCGGCTTCTTTTGCAGTATATGCAAAATCGTGTCCGGACATGCGTCGGAAGCGGGAAAGAGAGATACCTTCTTTGAGCCGAAGGCCGAGCATGGCGTATTCTTCGGCAAGATCGCGCGGAGTCGGGCGTTCCTCGGTGTATCTCAGGGAGAGGGGGGCGGTCAGGTAGGCGTCGAGATCCGCCCGGTTGGCGTATCGGACGCCGTCAAAGAACGAATGCGCCGCCGGTCCGCAGCCGATGTAAGGAGAGAGGCGCCAATATTTCAGGTTGTGGAGGCACCGGCGGCCGGGGCGCGCGTAGTTGGAGATCTCATAGTGCTCATATCCCGCCTGCTCCAACGTCGAGCAGCAAAGATCGTACAAGTCCCGCTCCGCGTCGTCTCCGGGCAAGGAAAGCGCGTCCCGCCTGTCAAAGAAGGAGGTGCCGGGCTCGACGATCAGGCCGTAGACCGACAGGTGCGGCGGATCGAACGACAGAACGTCGGACAGCGTCTTTTGAAAGGACGCCGTACTCTGCCCGGGGATGGCATACATGAGGTCTGCACTGAAGTTTTCAAAGCCGGCCGCGCGGATATGAGCGAGCGCGTCGAGCGCCTCCGCTGCGGTATGCGGCCGCCCGAGCGCGGACAACTCCGCGTCGGAGGTGGACTGCACGCCGACGCTGATGCGGTTGAACCCCGCGGCCTTCAGGTCTCTCTGCAAGGAGAGGCTGTCGGTGACGGGATTGATTTCTGTCGTGATCTCGCTGTCCGTGGAAAGAGAAAACACCTCCACCACCGCGTCAAGGATCGCGGCAAGGCGTCCCGCCCCCAAAGGGGACGGCGTGCCGCCTCCGAAATAGACGGTGTCGATCTCGATCCGCTCTTGTCGCCGGTATCCGTCGATTTCTCGCACGAGGGCGGAAAGGTAGAGGTCCATGACGTCCGCACGCCCCGACAGGGAGTAAAAGTCGCAGTAGGCGCATTTTTTGGCGCAGAAGGGGACGTGGATATACAGACCCGCTTTATGATTCGTCATCGAGTTTGAGAACGGCCATGAAGGCCTCGGGCGACACTTCGACGCTGCCGAGTTTGCGCATCTTTTTCTTGCCTTCTTTTTGCTTTTCGAGCAGTTTTTTCTTGCGGGTGATGTCGCCGCCGTAGCACTTGGCGAGGACGTCTTTGCGCATGGCTTTGACGGTCTCGCGAGCGATGATCTTGGCACCTACGGCTGCCTGGATCGGGATCTCGAACAGCTGGCGCGGGATGTTGTCTTTGAGTTTTTGGGCGATTTTTCTCGCACGGGGGTAGGCCTTTTCTTCATGGACGATGAAGGACAGCGCGTCGACCTGCTCGCCGTTGAGCAAAAAGTCGAGTTTGACGAGTTTGCTCGGCCGGTATTCCGAAAACGTATAATCCAGCGAGGCGTATCCTTTGCTGCGGCTCTTGAGCGCGTCAAAGAAATCGTAGATGATCTCGTTGAGCGGCAGGATATAATGAAGTTCGACCCGGTCGGCGTCGATGTACTTCATGTCGATAAACTCACCGCGGCGCTCCTGACAGAGATCCATCAGCCCTCCGATATACTCGGTGGGCGTAATGACGTCCGCCTTGACCATCGGTTCGAGCGCCTGTTCGATCTCATCGGGAGAGGGATAGGAAGACGGGTTGTCGACCATGCGGACTTCGCCCGTGCGGGTGACGATCTTGTAGATGACGCTGGGGGCGGTGGTGATGAGATCCAGGTTGAACTCCCGCTCCAGCCGCTCCTCGATGATCTCCATGTGGAGAAGACCGAGAAAGCCGCACCGGAAACCGAAGCCCAGCGCGACGGACGTCTCGGGCTCAAAGGCGAGAGACGCGTCGTTGAGCCGCAGTTTTTCCAGCGCGTCGCGCAAGTCTCCGTAGCGAGCGCCGTCGGCCGGATAGATGCCGGCATAGACCATGGGCTGCGCCCGCCGGAAACCGGGGAGCGGCTCGTCGGCGCCGTCGGTCTCGGTGGTGATGGTGTCGCCGACGCGGGTATCGCCGACGGTCTTGATGGATGCGGTGATGTAGCCGACGTCGCCGGCGGAGAGAGACTCGGTCTCCCGGATCCCGAAAGGAGTCAGGACGCCGACGGATACGACGTCAAAGCACTTTTCCGTGCTCATCAGCCGGATGCGGTCCCCTGCCCGGACGGTCCCGTCAAAGACGCGGATATCCACGACGACGCCGAGGTAGCTGTCGTAGTAGGAATCAAAGATCAGACATTTGAGCGGAGCGTCCGGGTCACCCTGCGGCGGCGGGACGTCGGTGACGATGTGCTCGAGGACCTGCTCGATGTTGATCCCCGCTTTGGCGGAGACGGCGGGGCACCCCTCGGCAGAGACGCCGATGATGTCCTCGATCTCGGCCCTGACCTTTTCGACGTCGGCGGAAGGGAGATCGATCTTGTTGATGACCGGGATGATCTCCAGGTCGTTGTCGATGGCGAGATAGGCGTTGGCCAACGTCTGCGCTTCGACCCCCTGGGTCGCGTCGACGACCAGGAGCGCTCCTTCGCAGGCTTTGAGCGAGCGGGAGACCTCATAGCCGAAGTCGACGTGACCGGGGGTGTCGATGAGATTGAACTCATACTCCTGCCCGTCGGAGGCCCGGTAGTTGAGATGGACGGCGCGTGCTTTGATGGTGATGCCGCGCTCACGTTCCAGATCCATGTTGTCGAGCAGCTGCTCTTCCATGTCCCGATGAGCGACGGCGCTGGTCATCTCAAGCAAACGGTCCGCCAGGGTCGACTTTCCGTGGTCGATGTGAGCGATGATGGAAAAGTTGCGTATGTGCGCCTGTTTTTCTGTCACGGAGGGGTTTCCTTTCTCGGGTTTTCAGTCGCAGAATGAACGCGCCGTGCGGGAATACGCCTCGATCTTGGCGGATACGGAGGCGTCGTCTGCGCCGTGGCACAACAGATACATCTTGATCTTGGGCTCGGTGCCGGAGGGGCGGACGACCACCTTGTCTCCGTTGGCGAGTGTGTAGTAGACGACGTCAAGATCGGAGAGGACGGAGGGTTTTTGCGCTCCTGTCCGCACGTTTGTTTCGAGGCCGGTCGAAAAATCGGCGATGATCTCGACCGCCTCTCCGCCGATCTCTCTCGGCGGGTCCTGGCGCAGGCGGCGCATGACGCTCTTGCGCTTTTCGATGCCGCTCAGGCCTTCCATGTATACGTCGATCAGCCCTTCTTTGTAAAAACCGTAGGTCCGATAGAGTTCATCCAACGCGTCGCCGAGAGTCATGCCCCTCTTGGCGTACCAGGCGGTCATCTCGCAGATCATCATGGCGGCGCCGACGGCGTCTTTGTCGCGTGCGTAGGAGCCGAAGAGGTAGCCGTAGCTCTCCTCAAAACCGATCAGGAAACGGCCGGGGCGGTTTTGCTGTTCGTAGTTTTTGATGACTTCGCCGATGTATTTGAAGCCGGTCGGCACCTGGTAGATGCGGACCTTTTGGATCTCGCAGATGCGCGGGGCCATGTCGGTGGAGACGATGCTCTCCACGGCGTAGTCGTCGGGGGTGAGCGTCCCCGCCTCGCGGGCGGCGCGGATGACGTAGTCGAGCAGAAGCGCTCCCATCTGGTTCCCCGTGACGGCAAAGAACGCTCCGTCTTTGCCGCGGCACATGACGCCGATACGGTCGGCGTCGGGGTCGGTGGCGATCACCAGATCGCTGTGCACGCGATCGGCGATGGCGATGCCTCCCGCGAACACGTCGGGATATTCGGGGTTAGGTTTTTTGACCGTGGGAAAGTCGCCGTCCGGAGTCATCTGTTCATCGACCGTGTAAAGGTGCTTGAGACCTATGCGTCGCAGGATCTCCGGCACGAGCCGGCGACCGGCGCCGTGAAGCGGCGTGTAGACGACGGACAGGCGGTCGGCGACCTCGCGCACGCTCTGCGGTTTGACGGCTGTTTTTTGTACCGCGTCGAGATATTCTTGGTCAAATTCTTTGTCGAGGAGGCGGATCAGGCCGTCGGCGAGCGCCTGCTCGTACGGCATAAGCGACGCGCCTCCGAGCACGTCCAGCGTGTCGGCGATGGCGCAGATCTCGTCAGCCTGGGTGGGAGAGATCTGGGCGCCATCCTCCCAATAGGCCTTGTAGCCGTTGTACTGTTTTGGATTGTGAGACGCGGTGATGTTGATCCCCGCGATGCAGCCGAGGCGACGAATGGCAAAAGAAAGCTCCGGGGTGGGACGGATGTCGTCAAAGAGAAACACGCGAATCCCGTTTGCCGCCATGACCTGCGCCGCCACGCGGGCAAAAGACGCGGAGTTGCGGCGGCTGTCGTAGGCGACGGCGACGCCGCGCTCTGCCCCGCCCCGCCGAAGGATCAGGGTCGCGATGGCCTGTGTGATGTGGGCGACGGTGTAGACGTTCATACAGCCGGGCCCCATATCCATGACGGAGCGCAAGCCGGCCGTGCCGAACGACATGGGAGCGGAAAAATACAAAAGCGCCGTTTCGGGATCGTTTGCGATCTCGCGGACACGGGCACGCTCCTGCTCGGTCAGGATGGGAGACTCCGCCCATATTTTGCATGCGGTAGGTATCATGGTTTCCTCCTTGTCTTAAAAAACAGTCACGTACGCGGCGAGCGGACGCTCACCGAGGATCCTGTTGTTGTTCGATGCAGAGTTGGAGCGCGCGGGAAAGCTGGTCGGGGCAGGACGTGGGACGTGCGCCGCAGCGGATCCCGCGAAGCCGTTTGACGGCCTCGTCGGCTTTCATGCCCCGGACGAGCGCGGAGACGCCCTGGGTGTTGCCGCTGCATCCGCCGGTAAAGGCGACGTCGACGATCACGCCGTCGTCATCCAGCGTGACGTCGATCTGACGTGAACAGGTGCCGTGGGGGGTATAGGACAATGTTTTCATATATTTTTCCTTTCAGCCGGCGACAGACGGTCGCCGCAGATAGATTTTGTCACTCTCGGATCGGCGATGGCGCCGCGGCCATGGCGATCAACTCTGCCGACGGGAAAAAGAGCCGCGTCATGATCCAGGCGCACAAAGCGCCGAAACGGTCGGCGGTGTAGGCGCGCAGATACGTGAAAGAGGAGGACTCTCCCCGCTCCGCACGGAACGTATCCGGCGTCAGGTATCCGTGACCGGCGACGGAAAGGAGGCAGGCCTCGGCGCTTTTTTCGGAGAGGCGCCATTCGATCAGACGCGGTCCGGGGTCGTCGCCCAGAGACGGCGGCGAAACGGAATAAAACCCAAACACCATGTCGTCGACAGGCAAGAGCGCGTGGAGTCTGAGGTCGGAGCGACGTGCGAGCGACGCGATCCTGGAAAGCCGCTCTCCTCCCTCGCTCTCCGGCAGGAGGCAGTATCCGTCGGGATCGGCGCCGGCCTCCGCGATGGCTTCTCTGACGTCTGCGACGCCCGAAGCGCGATAGGCGCCGCTCCGGCAAAGCAGCTCGTAGGCGCGCATCGCACCGGGGTTTTGGACAAAATGGACGACGGGGGCACGAAGCGCGGCCGGAGGGGCGGGATCGGCGATTGGGGCCCCTCTGGCCACTCCGGCGCTGATCTGCCACATGTCGTCGGCCGAAAACGGCAGGCCGGACAGGTCCTTTTCTTCGGCGAGTATCTCCGAGACGCGTGTCAGCGCCTCATCGAACGACCGTCCCTGCGTCGTCTCTTCTGCGATGCGATCGATCAGCCAGTGCGCCGCGTCCTGCAAATAGGCGCGTCGGATCTCACACTGGCGGTCAAGCTCGCGGTTTTGGGTACGGAGATTGTCGGCGATGACGGCTTTTTGGATCTGCGGTGTAAACGGCATCAAAGCGCTCCCATCAGGTCATAGCTGGTGCTGAGCAGGTCTTTCATCTCCTGCGCCTCGAGTTTGCGCGAGGAGAGCAAGGCGAGCAGCCATATCTGCCGCGCGACCGTCTCTTGTCTGTCCGCAAAACCGCCGTCCTCCAGCTTCTTTATCAAGGGGTTGTTGGTGTTGAGCACCAGCGTCATCTCCTGCGGAAAATCGAAGTCGCCGCGTCCGTACATGCGCATCATGTCCTGCATGCGGCGCGCCTCTTCGTCGGTCAGGAGGATCGCGGGGGTCTCCGTGTCGGCGAGCGGCTCGGTCCTGACGGTCAGCTTGCATTTGTCGGTCGAGAAGGACGCAAAGAGTCCGGCGGCTTTTTTTGCTTTGGTCTCGCCGTCGCCTTTCAACGCGTCGAGATCGGAGTCCACGCAGCGGAACTTGAGTTTTTGGTCGCTCTTGTACTGTTCGATCGTCTCGGCCAGCCGCACGTCGAGGGGGTTGTCAAAGATGACGCAGGTGACGCCCTTGTCCTCAAAGAGGCGCAGGTAGGCCGCCTGCTGCTTGGCGTCGGTAGCGTAGTAGACGGTGTTTTCGTTGGTCTCTTTGGCGGCTTCGAGATACTCGGGCAGCGTCATATAGGCGCCGGCCGCCGTGCGCATCAGCAGGGCGTCGGCCACGCGGTCGTAGAACTTGCGCTCACAGACCGAGGCGTAGGCCAAAAAGAGTTTGAGATCGGGGTACATCTTTTCGTACGTTTCGCGCTCGTTCTGGCACAGGGCGACGATCTTGTCCCCCACCTTTTTGGTGATGTACTGGCCGACTTTGGTGACGTAGGCGCTGTTTTGGAGGTAGCTGCGCGAGACGTTGAGAGGCAGGTCGGGGCAGTCGAGCACACCGCGGAGCATCAGCAGATACTCGGGGATGACCTCTTTGATGTTGTCGGCGACGAACACCTGGTTGTAGTAGAGTTTGATCTTCCCTTCCAGACTTTCGTATCCTTCGCGCAGGCGCGGGAAATAGAGCACGCCTCTGAAGTTGAGGGGGTAGTCGGCGTTGAGATGCAGATGGAACAGCGTGTCGCGATAGTCGGAGAAAACACGCTGATAAAAGTCCTTGTACTCTTCTTCGGTGCAGTCCGACGGGTTCTTTTGCCACAGGGGGTGGGTATCGTTGACGGGTTTGGGCTCGTCCTTTTGTGCGGCGTCTTTGGCGTCTTCTTTTTCGGGGGCGTCCTCGTCGGTCAGGTAGATCTCGGTGGGCATGAAGGCACAGTATTTTTGGAGGATCTCGCGCAGTTTGTATTCGCCGAGGTATTCTTCGCTCTCCTCGTTGAGATGCAGGATGACGGAGGTGCCGTGCTCCGGGCGTTCCGCATCGTCGATCACGTACTCTCCCGCCTCGGTGCAGCTCCAATGCACGGCGGGCGCGTCGGTGTAGGAGCGGGTGACGATCTCGACCGTGTCGGCGACCATGAAGGCGGAATAGAAACCGAGGCCGAAATGCCCGATGATGCCGGAGGCGCCGTCGGTCTTGCCTTCGTATTTTTGTATGAAGTCCATCGCGCCGGAGAGCGCCATCTTGCAGATATAGCGGTCCAGCTCGTCCTCGGTCATGCCGATCCCGTTGTCGGAGACGGTCAGGGTCTTTTTTGACTTTGAAAAGGAGACGTCGATGCGGTAGGTCTCCTCCGCGGGATCGTATTCGCCGAGCGAGGCGAGGCGGCGCAGTTTGGTGACGGCGTCGCAGGCGTTGGAGACCAGCTCGCGCAAAAAGATCTCGCGCTCGGAGTAGAGCCACTTTTTGATGATGGGAAAGATGTGTTCCGTCTCGACGGAGATGCCGCCTGTGCGGCTGCCGTGGTCAGTCATATCGACGCTCCTGTGTAGTGTTATTATTTATATAATTATATCAATATTTGCCGTCCGTTGCAAGAGATTCGGTCGGTTTTTTTGACGCCGGGAAAACGAAAGAATCCCGCTCGCGCGGGATTCTTGTCTCTTATTGAAGCGAAAAAGCCGCTTTGAGTTCGCTTACTTCGGCGTCGCTGATGGGTACGATCTTTTCGCCCAGGCGGGACGCCTCGATGACCGACTTGGCGCTGTATTCGATGACCTCGAGGCGGTCAAAGGCGTTGAGCAATGAGGTGCCGAGAGCGATCACACAGTCGTTTTCGACCATGGCGACGGGGGTCGAGAGCGACAGTTTTTGCGCCAGGCGCTCCTGGTAGAGGTGCGTCTCCTCGATCGGGCAGCGCAGGATCTCGCGCAGGGCGATGTAGCTCTCGGGGATCAGGCGGGCGTCAAAGTCGGTATGCGTCACCGCAAAGGCCATGATGTGCGGCGGATGGGCGTTGATGATGGTTTTGACGTCCGGGTGGAGACGGTAGATCTGTTCGTGGAGCTTGTGCGCGCGGGACGGGATCTTGCCTGCTTCGGCCATGCCGGCCTTGACGTGTACGAGGTCTTCGGGCTCCAGATATTTTCGGTCTTTGGCGTGCGGGGTGATGACAAAGGAGCCGTCGTCGAGTCGACAGGAAAACGTGCCCTGGTCGGACGTGAACAGGCGGTTTTCGTACGCGCGGACGATCAGGGCGCACATGTCCCGGCGCAGTGACCTCTCCTCGCTGGAATACTCGGTCTGGATAAACTCGTCCAGGGGAGCGGTGACCTTGTTGTAATAGAAAGCAATGTCCTTTTCGGAGATGCCGACGGGCGTTCCGACGGTGCGGGCGTTGGTCTCCAGCCGCGCGCAGTAGTCCAGCGCCTCAAAACTCATGAAAGCGCTGAAAAGGCTGTCCGAGCCGATGACGACGCCGTGGTTTTCCAGCATGACGGTATTGACGCCTGCGGCGAAGCGGGCGGCGATGTTCTCACCCAGCCGGCTGCTGCCCGGGCAGGCGTAGGTCGCATATTCGATCTTTCCGCAAAGGCGGTGCGCATCGGGGTAGATGGTGGTGTCGGGGATCTTGCGCACGATGCTGAACGCGACGAGCGCCGGCGGGTGCGCGTGCAGGACCGCGCGCAGATCGGGGCGGTGGCGGTAGATGGCCAGATGAAAGGGATATTCGACCGAGGGCTTGTGGTGGCCGACGATCTCCCCCTCGGGGGTGATGCGGACGATATCCTCACGGCGCAGACTGCCTTTGTCTACGCCGCTGGGGCTGATCCAGACCGTGCCGTCGCCGTCACGCACGGAGAGGTTTCCGCCCGTGGTGGTGGTCATGCCGTAGTAGTAGAGCCGATTCATGATGGTGACGATCTGATCGGCGGGGTGCATCATCCTGAAATCCATGTGATCTCCTTTTCTGACGGGTCGTGGATGCGGGGCGCTCTCAGAGCTCGTCGTCGCGAGGGTTCTTGAACCCTTCGCCGAGCACTTCGTGGGCGGAGGTGATGATCATGAAGGCGTTGGGATCTTCGGACTCGACGATCTCACGCACGCGGGGATAGGCCTGTTTGTGGAACGCGCAGAGCAGAATCTGCTTGTCGGTGCCGGTGTAGGCGCCTTTGCCGCTGAGGTAGGTGACGCCGGTGTGCAATTCGCCGAGGATCCGGTCGGCGACGGCGGCGGGATGTTCGGTCATGATGTAGACGACCTTGGCGCCTTGGGGTCCGTAGAGCACAAAGTCAAGCACGACCGAGGTGACGAAAACGCTGACGATGGCGTACAGGGCCGCGGTGACACTGTGGAACACGAAGGCCGAAACCGTGATGACGCTGGCGTCGAAAACGAAATAGAGGTAGCCGGAGCGGAACTGCTTGTATTTTTGGCGCACGATCTTGATGATGACGTCGATGCCGCCGGTGCATCCCTTGGCATGAAAGACGAGCCCCATACCGACGGCGATGAAAGCGCCGCCGATCACGGCGGAGAGGATCATATCACCGCCCGACACCGACAGGTACGAGGCAGGTGAAAAGCGCTCGAGGACCTCGATGAACACCGAGCAGAGCGTCGTGGAGTAGATGGTGGCGCAGAAGAACTGCCACTTGAAATGGATGACGCAGAGGATGAGCACCGGGATGTTGAAGAGCATGATATACACGCCGGGGCCGATCTGCCAGAAGCGGTTGAGCAGGATGGAGACGCCCGTAAAGCCGCCGGGAACGATGTTGTTGGGATCGAGAAAGTACGCGACGCCGACCGCGTACAAAAAGCTGCCGGCCGTCAGGAGAAAGACGTGCCAGACGAGACGCAGCCACTTGTGAGATATGAGCCACTTGGTCATAGGAACCTCGCCGATTTTGATCAACTTCATTATACTTCTTTTATCGTAAAATACAAGAGGTAATCGGTAGGATTTTTCGGGGTTTTCTCTGCGGGCGGGGCGGTCGGCGGATTGACAGGCGGCGGGCGGCATGATATACTGACAGATGCAAGGGGGGCGCGATATGAAAGAGAGAGAACAAAACGAGGAACAAAGCAAGTGCTGTATGGTCTGTGAATGGGCCGTCTGTGACACGGAGGACGACGAGTGGCCGGAGAGCGTGCTGTGCGAAAAGACGGGCAAAGAAAAGGACGCCTTTGCGTGCTGCCGCCATTTTTCGTACGATCTGCTCAAACGCGTGCCGCGACGGCACATCGAGATCCCGACCCTCGACCCCGAAGCGCTGGATCTGTGAAAACCGGAAGCGACAGAAAAGAACGCCGCGCCCGTATGGGCGCGGCGTTCTCTTGTTTTTGCGTTTTCGGCCGTCGCAACAGTCAAAGCGGCGAACGCGGAAACAGTCGACGAAACGAGCGGCGGATCAGCCGTTTTTCTTTTGGCGTTTGTCGCAGGCGGAGGCGAGGCGGGTACCGATCAGCTGGAAAAGTTCGACCAGCAGGATCAGACACACCACGGCCACCAGCATGACTGCGTATTTGTAGCGATAGTAGCCGTAGGAGATGGCGATCTTGCCGAGTCCGCCGCCGCCCAGCACGCCGCTCATGGCCGTGTAGCCGAGGATCGTGGTCAGGGCGATGGTGAGGTTGGAGATCAGCGACGGGACGCTCTCGGGGAGCATGACCCCGATCACGATGCGAAAGGGGGAGGCGCCCATGCTCTGCGCCATTTCGATCTGGCCGGGGCTGACCTCAGAAAGACTGCTCTCGACCAGCCGCGCCACGAAAGGAAAGGCCGCGATGACCAGCGGCACGACGGTGGCGGCGGTGCCGATGACCGTGCCGACGATCAGACGCGTCAGAGGAAAGACGACGATCATCAGGATCAGAAACGGGATGGAGCGCAGGAGGTTGATGAGTGCGTTGAGAAAGCGCATCAACGCGCGCGGGAGAGGCCGGACCCCTCCCGGCCGCCCCGTGACGAGCAGCACCCCCAGCGGAAGACCGATGACGATCGCCAAAGCGGTGGAGAGCAGCGTGACGTAGAGCGTCTCCCATATGCCCGAGAGCAGGGTGGGGCGCAGGATCCGCCACGCTTCGCGCCACGCCTCGGCGGTAAAGATGTTTTCAAACACGGGCGGTCACCTCCTCGGCGTGGACTTCGGGATGGGCGTTGAGATACTCCACGGCAGACGCGGCGAGCCGCCCGTCTCCGACGCAGAGGATCATGGAACCGTAGACGCGGTCTCCGATGCTGCGCGTATCGGCCGCCGCGATGCTGGCGACGATGTCCCGCTCTTTGACCATACGGGCGATCAGTGGCGCGGAGGTCGCGGATACGCCGTTGAAAACCACGCGGATATAGCGCGCGTCGGTATCTGCGAGAGGAGGGAGTACGACCTCACCCTGCGGGAAAACGAGTCGGCGCGCCGCGTCGGAACGCGGGCGGGAGAAGATCTCGGCGACCTCTCCCTCCTCCGCGACGGCACCGCCGTCGAGAATGGCGACGTGGCGGCAGATATGTTCGACGTCGCTCATCCGGTGCGTGATGATGATCACCGTGATGTTGTGCTTTTCTTGGATCTCACGGATCAGCCGGAGGATGGAGGATGCGGTCGTGGGATCCAGCGCGCTGGTCGCCTCGTCACAGAGCAGGATTTTGGGTTCTGTAGCGATGGCGCGCGCGATGGCGACCCGCTGCTGCTGGCCTCCGGAGAGCTGCGCCGGGTAGACGTGCGCTTTGTCGGCCAGACCGACCGTATCCAGCAGCTCCATCCCCCGCTCGATCGCCGCCCGGCGGTCGAGACCGGCGAGACGCAGCGGGAAACAGACGTTTTGCAGACAGTTTTTTTGCATCAGCAGATGAAACCCCTGAAAGATCATGGAAACCTGCCGCCGGTATGCGCGCAGCGCGCGGCCGCGCAGCAACGAAACGTCACATCCGTCGACGACGTTCGTCCCGGCGGTGGGCCTTTCCAATCCGTTGATACAACGGACGAGCGTGCTCTTCCCCGCTCCGCTCATCCCGATGATGCCATAGACGTCGCCGTCCGGTATAGTCAGGGACACGTCGCGCAGCGCGGGCACTTCGCCCTCTTCGCCGGGAAAGTTCTTGGACAGGTGAGATATCTCGATCATGGTCCTGCTTCCGTTCTGTCTGTTTTTGATCCGGGCTCGAATATGCCCGGCTTTTTTGTTTTTTGCTTTTGGGTATCAGTTAAAAGGAGAGAGGTCGGTCTTTTTTCCGCCGTAGAGGCCCATCGGCTCGACGTGGATGGCGGCGATGGAGACGATATGGGTGTTGTGATTGGCGTTGAAATCATTGAGATACGGGAGATGCTGGAAGTAGTTGGCGTCCGCCTCGCCGCTCTCCACGACCTCGTTGGGAACCACGTAGTCTTCGAGTTCGCGGATCACGAGGGTGATGCCGCGAGTGGCCAGGATGGGCGCCACCACGTCGCGCAGGATGTCGGCGTGCGGCGTGGGAGAAGCGGCGACCGTCACGGTGCTGCCGCTCAGAGCGTCGTAGTCGAGGGTCGCGTCGTAGCCGTCGGTGAGCGTGTCGACGATCGAAACGACCGAGCCGCTGTAGTGGGCGTCGATGTAGTCTTTTACCTGCCGGCTCTCCAGAGCGGCTTTCAGGGCGAGGATCCGCGGTTCGGTTTCCCGTCCGGCTTTGACGGCGAGGATGTTGCCGTACGCACTGGCGGAGCCCTCCATCCGGAGCGCCGCGGTCGCCGGGTTGATGCCGGCCTGGATGGCGTAATTGGAGTTGATGATCGCGTAGTCGACGTCCTGACGGACGTTGGGGATCTGGGCCGCTTCGATCTCCCGGAAAGTGATGTTGTATTTGTTTTCGACGACGTCGAGCACGGTCGCGGTGATGCCGGCGCCCTCACGCAGTTTGATGTAGCCGAGCGATTCGAGCAGCATCAGGGCGCGGGCTTCGTTGGTCGTGTCGTTGGGGATGGCGATGGTGATGGCGGTCTTTTTGTCCTTGCAGGAAGAAGCGGAGAACAAGGTCAATACTGTCAGAGTCAGGAGCAGCAGGAGGGCGAGCGATCTTTTCATGATGGTGTATCCTTTCGTTGTGTTTGATCAAAAAATAAACCGGAGGCCCGAACGGACCCCCGGCAGATAAACGGCTTTGTCTGCGATGGCGGGTTATCCTTTCGGAGCGCATACCGAAAAAGTGCACATCATGAACGTGCACATCGCCATCATCATAGCGACTGGATGCTTCATCGGCTGTTTGCTCCTTTTTTCCGGGTTTTCCGGATGATGTCACATTCTACCACGGTAAAAGCGATTTGTCAAGATATCTTTTGGTTTTTTGTTTTCCGGCGGTCGCTATGCGGGTTTTATTCGCGGAAAAAGCCGCGGACGCGATATACCCTGCCCGCAAGGCAGAAAAAGGAAATGAGTTCTCCGTCCGTCCCGATCTCGACGGGGCGGCCTCGGCCGTCCGTGACGCGCGCGCCGTGCGGCGCATACACACGGCAGACGCCGTCCCGGTCCGCTCGGATGCGCGCCGCG
>JAGDBW010000209.1 GCA_017958845.1 Clostridia bacterium
CATGCCGACCGCGCAAAGGGCCCGGGGACTGGGTACTCCGTCGATGATGAGGGGGTGCATGAGGCCTTTCTACTCCGGTTTTTGGCCTATATCGGAGGGGGTCATGGGAGAATTTTTTGCTTTTGGCAGCAGAGAGAGCTTTCCGTTTTCCTCCAGAACGGCATACTCGATCTCGTCCGGGCGGCCAAAGCCTTTTTGGCGGCATTCGCTGAAAAGCTCCTCGACGGTGATGCGCATCCGCCCCAGCGTCTGCTGGCAGATGCGGCCGCGATCGATCAGCAGCACCGGCGAGGCGCCGAGCAGGCGCTTGGCGCGGCGGCTGTGGACGCGCAGGGCGGTCAACGCGACCTCGACGCAGACGATGACGACGATGGGCACGACGGCAAAGAGCAGGGGGATGTCCGGGTCGTCGATGGGAAGCGAGGCGATCTCCGAGAGGAGCAGCGTGCTGATGAGTTCCGACACATCCAGCTCGCCGACCTGCCGCCGTCCCATGAGGCGGAACAGCAGGGTGAGCAATGCGTACAGCAGGATCGTGCGGACGAAAATGGCGGCCATCTCTTCCCTGTCCTTCCCTCTCGCGGTCGTTTTTTCTGTTCGTGTGCGCGGCGAGGCCTGCGCGGCGTTTTTGTTAGTGTGCGCGGCGAAAAAATGATTTATGCGCGGCGGGAGAAGATCGGCCGCACGGCGAGCGGCGGCACGTGCAGAAAAGGAAAGCCCCCGCGCGGGGCGCGGGGGCGGGTGATGTGCGTCGGGTGGGTGCGCGGCGTCAACCGTTACCTTTTGTGACCGAAGCCGATGCCGACGACGTTGAGGCCGGAGCCGCCGCCGAGACCCTCGCCTTCGCAGGCGGAGAGGGTGATGCGGACGGTGTGTACGCCGGGAGCGATGCCCTCGGTGACGACGTACCAGCCGTTGATCGTCTCCGTGCCGACGGTCGAGAAGACCACGGTATCGTAGACCACACCGTCCACTCTGATCTCGAGCGTGAAGGCGCGGTCGACTCGGTCGATGGCGATGCGGGCGCCGATGACGCCGGCGATGTCGCCCGTAAACTCGAGGTAGTCGTCGACGGAGTTCATCACGCATCCCCAGCCGGCGGCGGGTTGATAGACGCCGTCGCAGACGAACTGGTAGGCGGTCTGGCTATCGGTGCCGTTTACGGTCGGGTTGAGCTGCGTCGAGTTGACCGTATAGGGGGCGTAGAGCGTCTGGGAGACGCTCTGCAGGACGATCTCTTTGCTTTCCTGCACGTTGCGCAGGGCGGCGGGATCGTAGCCGTACCAGATGACCTCGGCGGAGGTCGGAGTGGTGACGTTTTCTCCCGCTTTGACGGTCTGGGTCTTGAGGGTGTTGCCTTCGGTGTCCTTGAAGGTGACGGTCACCCGCGGGACCGCGTCGACGTAGGCGGCGATCAGGACATAGTCGTCCTCCACCGGCGTGGCGAGCAGCGTCGCCTGATCGACGACGAACTCGGTGCCCTCGATCTGCCAGCCGGCAAAGTCTTTGTCCTCGACGGCGGGCGCGGTCGGGATCTGGCCGGCGGTGAGTCTCTGGCCGTGTTCGACGGAGACGGGGGCGCCGATGACGCTGCCGTCTTTGTCCTTGAAGGTGACGGTATGCACGTTGGACAGGTCGGGCACTCTGTTGTAGTACACGATGGAGGTGACGATGCCTTTGTAGCTGGCGTAGTCGTCTCCGCCCAGCTCGACGATCTCATAGGAGATGACGTGATCGCCCATGGGGACGTTGGTGATGACCATATTGTAGCTGGCGGCGGTCTCCGCGGTTTGGGACGCGTCGATACGAAACCGTCTGACTTCGATGCCGTCGACGGTGACTTTGACGATGGCGTAGCTTCCGGTGGCGCCCAGGGCGGCGTTGTACTGGAAGTAGGCGCTGACGTCGCCGACGGCTTTGACGGCGTCGGTGGTGACGCCGTGTCCGACGGCGTGGAGCACGAGGCCGTAGTTCTGGTTGGCGCCTCCGAGGATGGTGTAGCCGTCGAGGGCGGTCTTGTTGATGACGATGGAGGCGGCCTCGACGTCGGCGACGGGCGTCGCGATCAGGATGATCTCGACGTCGTCGGTGATGGCGTCGATCTCACCGATCTCGGAGACGGAATAGACGACGGTCTCGGAGGTGGGAACGTTGACGGGCATTCCGTGCAGCACCTCGACGGGCTCGCCGATCGGCTCGCCGTCTTCGTCAAGGAAGGTGACGGTGTGCGTGACGGGAGCGGGCGGGGTCACCTCGCGGTAGACGGCGACGATGAGCAGATCCTGCGTGACGGGGATGGCGAGGAGCTCTTCGACGGTGACCAGGCGGTCGTCCATGGTCACGATCTTCCAGCGGTCAAACTCATGGCCGGCCACTTCGGGCGCCTCGGGGATCAGTGCGGCGGTCAGGCATTCGCCCTCTTCGACCGCGACGGGCTCGCCGATCGGCTCGCCGTCTCTGTCAAGGAAGGCGACGGTGTGCGTGACGGGAGCGGGCGGGGTCGCCTCGCGGTAGACGGCGGCGATGATCAGTTCCTGCGTGACGGGGATGGCGAGGAGCTCTTCGACGGTGACCTGGCGGTCGTC
>JAGDBW010000210.1 GCA_017958845.1 Clostridia bacterium
CCTCGTCGGTCGACAGGCCGTGGAGCTGGTAGACGTCAAAGTGGTCGGTGCGGAGCAGTTCCATCGAGCGGCGCAGGTCCTGCTCGGCCTCGCGGCGGCGGCGCTGCGCCGTCTTGCAGGCGAGGTAGACCCGGTCGCGGTAGGGGATGAGCGACTGTCCCAGTTTTTGCTGCGCGTCGCCGTAGGTCGGCGCGACGTCAAAGTAGTTGACGCCCTGCTCGACCGCGTAGGCGACGTAGCGGTCGGAGTCGGCCTGGCTGTCGTTCATGGAGACGATGCCGCCGTAGGCGACGGCGGAGACGCGGTAGCCGGTCCGGCCGAGGGTGCGGACAATCATGGGGGGCTCCTTTCTTGCCTTTCGGTCAAAAGCCGCGGGACATATCGTACAAAAAAGCGATAACCGCGCGCGGCGGAACGCGGCGCGATCCCGTTGATTTTGGCGGGGCGGCGGTCACCAGATAGCGACGCGCTTGTCCTCGGGGATATACATGCCGTCGGTGGGGGCGACGTCGAAGGCCGCGTACCACTCGGCAAAGTTGCGGGGCGTCATGTTGGCGCGCAGCTCCGCCGGGGAGTGGACGTCGTTGGTGAGAAGGAGGCGGATGTAGCTCTCGCTGGCTTTCTGACACCAGACGCGCGCAAAGTTCATAAAGTACGCCTTGTAGTCCGCGTCGGGGAGGTCGCGCATGATCTCGAGGGTCGCGGCCATGCCGCCGTTGTCGGCGATGTTCTCGGAGACGACGAGTTTGCCGTTGACTTTGCCGCCGTGGAAGGGGATGCCGTCGTACTGTTCGATCATGCCCTGCGTGCGGGCTTCGAACTGCTTGAAGTCTTCTTCGGTCCACCAGTCGTGGAGGTTCCCGTGTTCGTCGAAGTGCGCGCCGTTGTTGTCAAAGGCGTGGCTGATCTCGTGGCCGATCACCGTGCCGATGCCGCCGAGATTTTCTTCTCTCTTTTGGGTGAGGCTGTAAAACGGTTTTTGCAGAATGGCGGCCGGGAAGGTGATATCGTTCTTGAACGGGTCGTAACTGGCGTTGACCATATGGCCGGGCATGTTCCATTCGGTAAAGTCGGTGGGACGGGTGAGCTTGTCGATCCGGCGGCGGATGCGGGCGCACAGGATGGCGCGCATGGCGTCGAAGAAGGTGTCTTCCTCTCTGACCTTCAGGCTGTCGTAGTAGGCGTCGCAGCCGTCAGGGTAGCCCATCTTGATCTTGATCTCATCCAGCTTGAGGATGGCTTTTTCTTTGGTGGCGGGGCTGAGAAAGTCGTTGTCCGCGATGCGGGTACGGTAGGCGGCGATGATCTGCCGGACCATGTCGACCACGTCGGCTTTGGCCTCCTCGCCGAAGTAGGCGCGGCCGTAGTAAAGACCGACGGGCTGGTCGTAGAGGGCGGAGGCGAGACGGAAGGCCTGCTTTTCGGCGGCGGGCTCCTCTTTGACGCCCGTCAGTCGCCGGCGGTAAGCGTTGGCCAGCCCGGCGATGGTGCGGGAGAGCGCCGGGGCGTAGGCGATGAGCGCGTTGACATAGGTCCAGTGGATGAACTGCTCAAAGTTGTCGCCTGAGAGGATCTCACAAAAACCGCGGACAAAGTCGGGGGTGCCGACGTTGATCGTCCCGGGCGCGGCGTCGCCCCACACGTCGCGGAGCAGGCCCTTGAGATCGAGGGGTTTGAGG
The DNA here is from genome assembly GCA_017958845.1 of Clostridia bacterium. Classification (GTDB taxonomy): domain Bacteria; phylum Bacillota; class Clostridia; order Oscillospirales; family CAG-272; genus UBA1740. The sequence continues at coordinate 1,680 of JAGDBW010000210.1, forward strand.
CACTCGGCCGCCTCGTCGACGGACATGGGGTTGAAGAGTTTGACGTAATCGGCGGCCTCGACCTGGCTCTTGACCTTTTGGCGCAGGCGGTCGTCAAAGGCGACGGTATCGCGCAGGTAGGTCTTTTGTTCCGCTTTGGTGAGGTGGGTGAGGGCGAGAAGCGAGGCGACCATCTTTTTGTAGGAGGAGAGCAGGAGAAAGCGCACGAGTTTTTTGTCATAGAGGTTTTTGTCGGGGAGGATGGTGGGCGGATCGAACAGGCACAGGCACTGGCGGGAGGTGTCGTTCACGTCCTCGTTGACGTCCACGTCGAACGGAAACGGGACGCCCTCGAGCAGCAGTTGTGCCGCGACGGCGTTGTAGCCCGCGGCGTCCCTGACGTCCTTGATCTTTGTGAGCAGGGGCAGGAGCGGGGTGATGCCGGCCGCCTCGCGGGCGTCGATATCCAGCGCCTTTTTGTACAGGCGCACGGCGTCGGCCACGGCGGGGACGCCGGGGTCTTTTTCGCCTCGGGCGAACGCCTCAAAGTCGCTCATCAGCTGCTTTTCCACGTCGAGGTGCAGCGACACGAAAGAGCCGATGGCGGGCATGTCGGACGGGATCTGCAGGGCGGCGAGTTGTTCGCCGTTGACAAAGCGATAGAGATCGTCCTGCGGGCGGACGGGGGCGGCGGGGGCTTGCGGTTGTTTTTTGCTCATGGCGGTGGCCTTTCTTTTTTATTTATATATATTTTGGATCTCTTTTATTTTTGCGTCGGTCGGCGCGGTCAGGTCTCGTACTGTCTCAGATACTCGCCGACCGAGCGGGTCATCTCGCGGGCAAAGTCCGAATTGTACTTGCGCAGACAAAAGGCGCGCATCCACTCTTCATAAGACTTTCCCGCCGTTTTGGGGGCGAAGGTGTCCCGCAGTTCCGCCGGGTCGGGGACGCGATAGGTGTTTTCGCATACGAGGCGGGCGAGGTCAAAGCGCGGCGGCTTGGGGCGTCTTTTTTGTCCGTCGGTCGGATAACCGAAGACCAGCATGGCGGCGGGAAAGACGTAGTCGGGCAGGCCCAGGATCTCGCGATGGGTCTCGACGTTCTCCATAATATCCCCGATATAGCAGCTGCCGACGCCCAGCGCCTGGGCGGCGACGACGGCGTTCTGCGCCGCGATGACCGCGTCGACGACGGCCAGCATCAGGTCCCCGACGCCCGGCCCGCGGGGCGCGGCGCCCGCCTCGAGATAGGCGCTGTACCACCGCAGGCAATCGGCGCAGAAGATCAGCACCAGATCGGCCTGCTCGATAAAGGGCTGGTGGTCGCAGGAGAGGGCGAGCCGGTGCTTTTTGTCCGGGTCGGTGACGCGCAGGATGGTATAGAGCTGTTGGTTGCCGGCCGTCGGCGCCTGCGCGGCGGCCCCGAGGATCGTCTGCACGTCCGGCTCGGGGATGGGGCGGCCGGTGTAGACGCGGACGGACTTTCGGTCATATAAAGACCGGATGATCGGATTCATACGGGCGGGCTCCTTTGGGCGGATCAATTTGTTCGGGTCGGGCGGGAGAAAGGGCG
>JAGDBW010000023.1 GCA_017958845.1 Clostridia bacterium
AGCCGCGGCCCAGCGCCGCCATGACGCGGCGGGTGATCTCGGCGACCGCCACCTCATCGCCCGTCGGCTGTGCGGCGGCCGCGGGGCGGCCGGCCGGCAGGTTGCTCTTGCACCGGCACTTGTCGGTGCCGAGGTTGGGGCACTTTTTGCAGCCGGGGTGACGGCCGGGCATATTGAACTTTTTGCGCAGTTCCATGAGCTTTTCCAGCTCTTCGCAGGGGATCTCCTCGACGCCGCCGAGCTGGCGGGCGTACATGCAGATCTGGGCGTTGAACTCGACTTCTTCCATGACGAAGACGGCTTTTTTCAGATCGCAGCCGACGGTCAGGGCGCCGTGGTTTTTGAGCATAAAGGCGTCGTGGTCCTGGATGTAGGGCATCAGCGAATCCGGGATCTCCATGGTGGAGGGGGTGCCGTAGTCGCAGGTCGGCACGTCGCCGAGCGACAGCACGGCCTCGGGCAGGATGTACTGGTTGAGCGGGACGCCGGCGACGGTAAAGGCCGTGGCGACCGGCGGGTGGGCGTGCACGACGGCAAACACGTCGGGGCGCTCGCGGTAGACGCGCAGGTGCATCTTGATCTCAATGGAGGGGTTGAGGCGGCCTTCGAGTTTTTTGCCCGTCGCGTCGATCTTGATGATCATGTCGGGGGTCATAAAGCCCTTGGAGACGCCGGTGGGGGTGCAGTAAAACTCGTTTTCGCTGACTTTGACCGAGATGTTGCCGTCGTTGGCGGCGACAAAGCCCTTTTCGTAGATGCGGCGGCCCATCTCGCAGATTTCTTTTTTGATCTCATACGGTGACTGCATGGTATACGTTCCTTTCTCGATGATGATAGATCGGATGGTGATTGGGATAGGAGGTCAGGCGCGGGCGAGGCGGTAGGTGTCGAGGGCGATCATATACTCCTCGTCGGTGGGTAGAGACAGCGTCGCCACGCGGGCGCCGGGCGCCGTCATGTCGACAAAGTCGCCGCGTTTGGTGGCTCGGTTGCGCGCGTCGTCGATCTCGACCCCGAGAAAGCCCAGGCGGCGGCAGATCTCGGAGCGGACGATGGCGTCGTTTTCTCCGATGCCGGCCGTAAAGACCAGCACGTCCAGCCCGTCCATCTCGGCGGCGTAGGCGCCGATGATCTTGACGATCGAGTGGTAGAGGATCTCCATGGCCAGATGGGCGCGCTCGTTGCCCTCGCTCTCGGCGATCATGACCTCGCGGCAGTCGGGCGAGACGCCCGAGACGCCGAGCAGGCCGGACTTGCGGTTGAGTACGTCATTCATCTGTGCGGGCGACAGGCTCAGTTTTTCCATCAGGTAGGTGACCACGGTCGGGTCGATGGAGCCGGAGCGGGTGCCCATGGGCAGGCCCTCCTGCGGGGTAAAGCCCATGGAGGTATCGACGCAGACGCCGTTTTTGACCGCGGAGATGGACGAGCCGTTGCCGAGGTGGCAGGTGATCATCTTCAGATCTTTGAGGTCTTTTTTCAGGTACTCGGCGGCTTTGGCCGAGACGTAGCGGTGGGACGTACCGTGAAAGCCGTAGCGGCGCACGCCGTACTTTTCGTAATATTCGTAGGGGATGGCGTAGACGTAGGAGGAGGCGGGCATGCGGCTGTAAAAGGTGGTGTCGAACACACCCACGTGCCGCACGTCGGGCAGCAGCTTTTCGCAGGCCTCGAGGCCCTTGAGGGCGGGCGGGCCGTGCAGGGGGTTGAGCGGGACGATGGAGGCGAGATAGTCTTTTTCTTTTTGTCCGAGGACGGTGGACTCGGTCAGCGTGCCGCCGTGGGCGAAGCGATGGCCGACCGCGCCGATCTCCGAGATGTCGGCGATCACGCCGAGCTCCGGGTCGGTGAGCAGCGTCAGTACCAGGGCGATGGCGTCGTCGTGGGAGTGCAGGGGGGCTTCGGCTTTGTAGTTCTCTTTGCCGGGGCGCTTGTGTGTGACGACGCCGTCGACGCCGATGCGGTCACACAGGCCCTTGGCGATCACCGAGCCGGTGTCCATGTCGAACACCTGGTACTTGAGCGACGAGGACCCCGCGTTGATGACAAGGATCTTCATGGGTCTCTCTCCTTTTTTTCTTTTTATTTTTTATTTTGTTTTGCTTTGCTTTTTTGTTTTTTGTTTCGGTTGTGCTTGTCGGCGGGTGAGGCGGGCGGTCAGCGCACCCGTTTGGAGGCCAGGTCGGCCGGTTCCTCGGCCAGGTACTTTTCGCGCAGGGGGGCCGAGCGGGAGACGACGTGGTAGCAGACGGCGTCCACCACCATCTGCCGCGCGATGTGGGAGGACAGGCGCAGCGCGCTGTGCCGGACCTCCTCGGTGTCGGTGAGCAGCACGACGTCGCTGACCCGCAGGATGGGCGAATGCTCGGTGCCGGTGATGCAGACGGTGGTCGCCCCCCCGCGCCGCGCCGCACGCAGGCATTCGACGATGTCCTTGGAGGCGCCGGAGTGGGACACGCCCACGACCACGTCGCCCGGCCCGGTAAAGGAGACGGCCACAGCCTTCATGTGGGTGTCGGTGTAGGCGGCGGCGTTGCATCCGGCGCGCAGGTGTTTGCCCGCCAT
>JAGDBW010000211.1 GCA_017958845.1 Clostridia bacterium
GCGCGGCGACGCCGGACGCGTGCAAAAGGGCGTCAACCGGGCGGAGATCGACCGCAAGATGGCGGCCTTCCGCGCCGCGCAGGACCAGCGTCTGGCCGACGAAGAACAGGCGAGGCGAGGCGCCCGCGCCGGGACCACCCCCGCCCTGGCCAAAAAGGAGGCGGCTCTGGCCGCCAAAGAGACCGCGGCCCAGCAGGCCCCCGCCAAAGAGACGGCGGCGCAGTCCGCCGCGCAAAAGACGGTCAAACCCCTGCAAAAGAAAGAACCGGTCGACCGTTTCAGCCGTTTTGAAAAGGCCGATCTGACAGCCAGACCCGCCGCCAAAAAAGAGGATCGGACGGAAAAACGGTCTTCTAAGAACATCCTGACCCCCGGCATGGGCGTGCCCGCCGGCGGCACGGTGGAGGTCGTGGAGACCAAAGCGCCTAAGACGCGCGTGGTGGACACCCGCACCTCCAACGTCGATCTGTCGCGCTATGACGAGCGGCTGGATCGCTTTACCACCCCGGTCAGCGACTACTCGCCGCAGCGTCAGAAACTGAAAAAACAGGACAACCGCTCGCAGGGCAAGAGCAGCAAGGACAAAAACCGCATCGCCCGCGAAAAGATCAAAAAACTCGAGATGGAGATGGCCCGCAAAAAGCAGCTGGAGATCACCGTCCCGGACGAGATCGTGGTGTCCGAGCTGGCCAGCCGCCTCAAAAAGACCTCGGCGGAAGTCATCAAACAGCTCATCAAGCTGGGCGTGATGGCCTCGGTCAACCAGGTCGTCGACTACGACACGGCGTATCTGGTCGCCGAGGAATTCGGCGCCAAGGTGACCAAAGAGGTCGTGGTGACCATCGAAGAAAAGCTCTTTGACGAGACGCAGGACGCCGAAGAAGATCTGGTCGAGCGCAGCCCCGTGGTCTGCGTGATGGGTCACGTCGACCACGGCAAGACCTCGCTGCTCGACGCCATCCGCCACACCAACGTCACCGAGGGAGAGGCCGGCGGCATCACCCAGGCCATCGGCGCCTATCGCGTGAGCATCAACGGGCGGGACATCACCTTTCTCGAAACGCACGGCCACGAGGCATTTACCGCCATGCGCGCCCGAGGCGCGCAGGCGACCGACATCGCCATCCTGGTGGTGGCGGCGGACGACGGAGTCATGCCGCAGACCGTCGAGGCCATCAACCACGCCAAAGCGGCGGGGGTGGACGTGATCGTCGCCATCAACAAGATGGATAAACCCCACGCCAACCCCGACCAGGTCAAGCAGGAGCTGACCAAATACGACCTGCTGCCCGAAGAGTGGGGCGGCGACACCATCTGCGTGCCCGTGTCGGCTCTGACCGGGATGGGCATCGAACAGCTGCTCGAGAGCGTGCTGCTGGTGGCCGAGGTCAAGGAGCTGAAAGCCAACCCCGACCGCCGCGCCAAGGGTCTGATCATCGAGGCGCGCCTGGACAAGGGGCGCGGCCCGGTCGCGACCGTGCTGGTGCAGAACGGTACGCTCCGCCAGGGCGACATCGTCATCGCCGGCACGTCGGTCGGCCGCGTGCGCGCCATGATCGACGACAAGGGCAAGCCCCTCACCCAGGCCGGCCCCAGCGTGCCGGTGGAGATCGTGGGTCTGTCCGAGGTGCCGCAGGCGGGCGATGAGTTCAACGCGGTCGAGGACGAAAAGATGGCCCGTACCCTGGCCGAACAGCGCCGCGAAAAGGCCAAACAGGAGGCCTTCGGCGCCGGCTCCAAGGTGTCGCTGGACGATCTCTTTGCCCGTATTTCCGAAGGCGAAAAGACCCTGTCCGTCATCGTCAAAGCCGACGTGGACGGCTCGGCCGAAGCGGTCAAGTCTTCGCTGGAGAAGATCGCCGTCGAAGACGTCCGGGTCAGCGTGATCCACACCGCCGTCGGCGGCATCACCGAAAACGACGTCATGCTGGCGTCGGCCTCCGGCGCGATCATCGTGGGCTTTAACGTCCGCCCCGACAAGCACGCCATCGACGCCGCCGAGCGGCAGGGCGTGGAGATCCGCTGCTACCGTATCATCTATGAGTGCATCGAAGAGATCACCGCCGCCATGAAGGGCCTGCTCGCCCCCGAATTCAAGGAGGTGCTGCTCGGCCACGCCGAGGTGCGCCAGACCATCCACGTCCCGGGCGTCGGCACCATCGCCGGCTCCTACGTGCAGGACGGCAAGGTCACCCGCCGCTCGCAGATCCGCGTGCTGCGTGACGGCGTCGTCATCTTTGAAGACAAGATCTCGTCCCTGCGCCGCTTTAAGGACGACGTGCGCGAAGTCGCGAGCGGGTATGAGTGCGGGATCGGGTTGGAGCGCTTCAACGACATCAAAGAGGGAGACATCCTCGAGGCCTTCGAAATGCAAGAAGTTGAGAGATGATGGCCGGGTGATGGCCGGGTGAAAACGGCAGAGACCGAAAAGCGAAGGATTATTTTTTGGCAATTCGGTTTGCTCTGCGGCACGAAAACGGTATGCTTACAATTGCTCTTATTACTGGTTTTGCCCCCGCCCGCAGGCGGGGGCTCGCTTTTCTAGGGGCGACTGCTCCCTCTCGCGGTACGTTTGTACGGCTTCGGGTCGCATTCGCCCCTTCTCCCTCCGTTTTCCCTCCGGCCCCGGCCGACGGCCGCGGCTTTTCCTCGCGCTCCGTCTTTCCTCTTCGTGCGGCCGTCGGTACGTAATAAATCAAGCGGGTGAAAACGGCAGTGACCGAAAAGATGGCTGGGTGAAAACGGCAGAGACCGAAAAGCGAAGGATTATTTTTTGGCAATTCGGTTTGCTCTGCGGCACGAAAACGGTATGCTTACAATTGCTCTTATTAC
>JAGDBW010000212.1 GCA_017958845.1 Clostridia bacterium
ATTGGCCTGCAGCGTGCCATCGACGAAGCAGGCTTTCACGCCCTCTCCCACCTGACCGTCCTGCGTGGTGCGGAAGAGCACCTGATGGCTGTAACCGGGTTCGGCGGTGGTGAGGTAGCGGTCGCGCCCCCGACCGCGCGCCTGGGCGGCGGGCAGAGTCGAGACGAGACGGCGTACCGCCTCGGCGCCGCCGTCCACCACCGGCGCGCCGAAACAGCGTTCGATGACGGGGGCGAGGTAGGCGTAGTGGGTGCATCCGAGCAAAATCACGTCCGCGTCGGTGTCGCGCAGCGGCGTCAACGCCCGCGAGACCGCCGTCCGCAGGACGGGGTGAGAGAGGGGGAGGCCGGCTTCGATCAGCGGCACAAAGGCGGGGCAGGGGACGGTGGTGACACGCCGCGCGCCGGCATCCAGCAGAGCGCGCCGAAAGGTCCCGCTGACAGCCGTCCGCTCGGTCGCGAGCACCGCGATATGCCCGCTCCGGGTCAGCTGCAGCGCGCGCCGCACGGTCGGCGCGACCACGTCAAAGAGCGGCAGAGGCGGGTCGGTCAGCGTCGGGACCACCACGGTCGAGAGCGTGCCGCAGGCCACCAGCAGAGCCGACGCGCCCATCCCGCAAAAGACGCGGCATGCCGAAAAAAAGCAGTCGAGGAGGCAGGGCGGGCTCTTGTCTCCGTAGGGGAGATGCGCCTGGTCGCACAGACACGTCAGATCGGCCAGAGGCAGCGCCCGACGCAGCGCCCGCATACAAAACACACCGCCCAGCCCGCTGTCGAGGACCCCGATCACGACGGTCGCGCGCCCGCGGCGCGCCGGGGACGGATCACGTCCCGCAAAAAGGCCGCAAACGGATAGCCCGCGTCTTCGAGCAGAGCGGGAAAGAGACTCCGCTCGGTCATGCCGGGCAGGGTGTTGAGTTCGTTGAACAGGATGGCGCCGTCCCGGTCGGAAAAGAAGAAGTCGCAGCGCCCGAGATCCCGGCAGCCCAGCGTATCAAAGACCGCGAGGGCGAGCCGCCGCATACGGTCCGCCGCGTCGGTCGGCAGATCGGCGGGGACGGAGAGGCGGGTCGCGGGGGCGTTGTACTTGGCGTCATAGTCATAGTAGGCGGCGTCGCAGGCGATCCCGCCGGGGCGGGAGGCGACGTAGCGTCCCCCCTGCCAAAAGACGGCCACCTCGCACTCGCGGGCAAACACGCGGGGCTCGACCAGCGCCAGCGTGTCGCAGGCGAGGGCCGCGCCGAGCGCGGACAAGAGCGACGCGTCGTCCTCCGCCGGCGCGCATCCGACAGAACTGCCGCCGGCGTCCGGTTTGACAAACAGGGGGTAGTCCATCCGCCCGCGGATACGGGCGAGCAGATCGGCCGGGCGGTCGATTTCTCCGCGCGAGACGATGATCCACGGCAGCACGGGCAGGCCCGCGGCGGCGCAGAGCGCTTTGGCGACGTGTTTGTGCATCGCAGAGGAGGAGGCGGCGGCGCCGGAGCCGAGATAAGGCAGACCGAAAAGGTCCAGAAGACCCTGCAGACGTCCGTCCTCGCCCGCGCCGCCGTGCAGGATCGGCAGGACGGCCCGGGGGCGGATCCGCCGCTCTCCGGCGAGCAGCTCACCGGGCAGCAGACGCACCTGTGAGAGGCGGGAGGGATCGGTGTGCCAGACGTCGTCCGGCAGGCGGTCCATGGGACCGTCGTAGGCCAGCCATCGCCCGTCGCGGGTGATGCCGACCGGAAACAGGGGACAGGCGTCTTTCAGACGCTCATAGACAAACGCGGCGGATCGCAGGGAGATCTCGTACTCCCGGCTCTCCCCGCCAAACAGCAAAACGACGACGGAGCGCTCCATGTGTGCCTCGCAGCAGATGATCTGCCCCCATGATAGCAGAGGGCAATGTCATCTTATGCGGGATACGGGCGAAGGGTGCGCAGAGCGAGAGAGCACCGCCACGCGGTCGCGGCCTCCGAGGTCCGGCAAAAGCGAGATCGAAAGACCGCTCTCGGACGCCAGCGCCGAGAGGGCCGGGCCCTGATCAAAGCCGATCTCCGCGGCAAAAAAACCGCTCTTATATATATATTTGGAAGAAAAGCGACAAAAAGCGCGATAAAAGTCCAGCCCGTCCGCCCCGCCGTCCAGCGCCGCGCGCGGCTCAGCCCGCACTTCGGGCGCGAGGGTATCCACCACGGCGGAGGGGATGTAGGGCGGGTTGGCCAACGCGGCGTCGTAGGGCGAAGGGGGACAAAAGGAGAGCGCGTCGGCGCGCAAAAACGAGACGCGGTCGCTCACGCCCCAGCGTTCGGCGTTGCGGGCGGCGACCCGGAGGACGGCCTCGGAGATGTCCAGCGCGTCGGCGGTGCAGTCGGGCCGCGCGCGCAGGACCGAGACGGCCACACAGCCGCAGCCGGTGCACACGTCGACAAAGTGCGCGCCGCGCGGCAGCCGCTGTACGGCAAAGTCGACCAGCACCTCGGTGTCGGAGCGGGGGATCAGACAGTCCGGCGTGACCTCGTAGCACTCGCGATAAAACCACGCCTCGCCCAAAAGATAGGCGAGCGGGACACGGTCTTTTCGGCCGCGCAGCACTCGGCGCAACCGCGCTTCGTCGATGCCGGCGTCGGCGCTGTCGGGGTCGATCGCCGCGGCGCTGACCGGCCGGGTGGAAAGGGTGGCAAAGAGCAGGGAGGCCTCGGCGGCCGCCTCGCGTTTGTCCCCCACGATCTCATACAGCAGGGCCGCGCACTCCGAGCGTTTCATGCGGGGTCGGAGGCGGCGGGAGGGGTATGTTCCCGCGCTTCGCCTTCACTGTCGCCGTCCGCGTTGTCCGGTCCGACCGCGACGGCGGGTTTTTCTTCTTCGGCCGCGGCGGGCGTTTCGGCCGCGTCGGGCGGTTCGGTCGCCGCGATCTCGCCGGCGGGTGTTTCTTCTTCGGTCGCGTCCGCCGCCGCGTCGCCCGCGTCGGGGGCGGCTTCGGCCGGCTTTTCGGAGCGGTCGTAGGTCGCGGGGTCAAAATCGGGAAACTCGTCGGGCATGGCGCATTTGATGGCGGTGATCGCGCATTCGAGCATCGCGTCGTCCGGCTCGCGGGTGGTCAGCCGCTGCATCCACAGGCCGGGCGCGGAGAGCACCCGCACGAGGACGTTGTCGTGTTTGCCGGCATAGAGGATAAACTCAAAGCCCACGCCCACCACCAGCGGCAGGATGAGCAGTTTGATGAGGGTGTAGAGCAGCTTGACGCCGAAGCCGGGAGCCGTCAGACCGGGAAAGACGACCTTGAGCAATACGCTGACCAGGATCCCGAGCAGCACCATCACAAACATAAAGGACGTGCCGCAGCGGGGATGAAAGCGGGTGTGACGCCGCGCGTTTTCGGGCGTGAGTTCGTCCCCCGCCTCATAGCAGGCCACGCTCTTGTGCTCCGCGCCGTGGTAGGCAAAGACGCGGCGCATATCCCGCAGCAGCAGCATCGAGGCCATATAGCCGACAAAGATCGCGATCTTGATCACGCCCTCAAAGAGCGCCGACCAGACCGGCCGCACGCCGGCGGGGAGCAGCCAGGAGGAGAGCGCGTTGGGCAAAAAGATAAAGAGCCCCACCGCGAGCAAAACGCCCAAAACCAGCCCCACGACCGTGATGACGGCGGAGAGGTCGATGTGACACTTTTCGCGCAGCCACCGCTCAAAGCGGCCCGGCTCCTCCTCTTCCAGCATCGCGTCGGCCGAGACGTTGAGCGTCTCCATGCTCATCTTGAGCATTTCGACAAAGTTGACGGCCCCGCGGATGATCGGGAGATTGAGCATCTTGTGCCGGGTGCGCACCGATTCGAACCGGGTGCGGGTGACGGAGATCGAGCCGTTCTGTTTGCGGCAGGCCACGGCCATCTCGGTCCCGGCGCGCATCATCACGCCTTCCAGTACGGCCTGACCGCCGACGCGGCCCATGCGGGAGTTGCAGGTTTTTTGTTTCATAAGGCTCCTTGCCGCCCGGGAGAGCCGGGACGGATCGTCTGATAAAAAGATAAAGGATAGAAAGAGATATATACAACAAAGAAAGATAAACCGGAGAAGATATTATTATACCATACTCCGCCGGGAAAGGGAATAGTCCGCGCAAAAAATCGTTAAGAAATCTACAAACATGCCAAAAGCCCCGCTCCCGCTCCCAAAAAAGCGTCCCGTCCCCGCGTCAAAAAGCGTCCCGTCCCCGCACAAAAAAGCGCCCCGCCCGGCGTCGCCGGGCCTCTCTCCGCGCCCGCGTGGCCGGGAGACGCCGGACAAGGCGAAAAAAGCCCCGAAAAAACGCCAAAAAACGTTGACATTCCTCCATCCCGGACATATAATAGGTGAGCACGCGCGGGGGCGACCGACCGGCGCGACGGCAGCCCGGAGGGATCGAGAAAAAAAGTCACAAAAAAGTGAAAAAAGTTCTTGACAAACCGAACGGGGCATAGTATAATGGTCAAGCTACTCACCCGAAAAGGGCGGGCAGCGCATGGTCTTTGAAAATTGAACAACAG
>JAGDBW010000213.1 GCA_017958845.1 Clostridia bacterium
CACTTTCGGCGGGGTCGGCGGGGTCGGCCGCGGGGTCACTCGGCCGCGGGGGCTTTGGGCTCCGCTTTGGGCTCCGCTTTCGGCGCGGCGGCCTCGTCTTTGCGTTTGCCGAGCAGCTCGGGCAGCTGCATGCCGGCCTGGTCGAACACTTCGCTGAGCGGCGGGACGGATTTGAGCATGCCGGAGAGGAAGTTGGCGGTCGCGGTCTTGCCGTTTTCGCTTTGCCCCCCGTCCCAGACGGTGACGCGGTCGATCTTGATGTTCTTGATGGCGTCGACCTGGACTTTCATCAGCTCTTCCAGTGTGTCGGCGATCATGATGCGGACGGCCTCGTCGGCGGTGCCGCCGGCGGCGTCGATCAGGTCTTTGAAACCTTCGGCCTGTTTGGTCAGCATCTCGCGCATACCGTTGGCTTCGGCCTGCATCTTGGCAAAGATGGCGTCGGCTTCGCCCTTGGCGCGGCGGCGGACCTGTTCGGCCGCGGCTTCGGCTTCGAGCTCCAGACGGCGTTTTTCGATCTCGGCTTTGACGATGACGTTGGCTTCGAGGGTCGCTTTTTCGCGGTCTTTGCGCGCCTGCTCGGCCGCCTGCTCGGCCGCGTAGGCCTCCTCAAGCGCCTTGGCCGCCTGGATCTTTTCGGCGGTGATGGCGATCTTTTGGGCTTCGGCCTGTTTTTCACGCAGCTGGGCGTTGGACATGGAGATCTCCGCCTGCGCTTTGTTCTCTCCCCGGACGGCGATGGAGTCGGCCTCGGAGACTTTGATACGCTGGTCCATCTGGGCGTTGGCTTCGCCGATGGCGCCGTCGCGGTTCTTTTCGGCGACGGACTTTTTGGCGTCGTTGATGGCTTTGGCGGCCGCTTCGCGTCCCAGGGCCGTGATGTAGCCGGACTCGTCGCTGATGTCCGTGACGTTGACGTTGATGAGGCGCAGACCGATCTTTTTGAGTTCCGTCTCGACGTTGCGGCTGACTTCCTCCAGGAATTTGTCGCGGTCGGTGTTGATCTCCTCGATCTCCATCGTCGCGATGACCAGACGCAGCTGGCCGAAGATGATGTCCTTGGCCAGATCCTGGATCTCGGACATCTTGAGGCCCCGCAGGCGCTCGGCGGCGTTCTGCATGATGCCCGGCTCGGTCGAGATGCCGACCGTAAAGCTGGAAGGCACGTCGATGCGGATGTTCTGCCGCGAGAGGGCGTTGCGCAGATCGACCGCGATGGAGATGGGCGTCAGGTCGAGAAAGTCCACCGACTGGAACACGGGGACGATGAACTTGGCGCCGCCGTGCATACAGGTCGCGCTGCGGGCCGTGCCGTCGCTGTTGCGGCCGACTTTACCGTAGATGACCATGACTTTGTCCGGCGGGCATTTGCGGTAGCGGGTGCAGACCCAGAGAAAGATGGCAAACAGGATGACGACGAGGATGATGATGAAGGCGATGATTGCTCCCGGCATGGGGGGTACCTCCTTTTATGTGGTTTTTTGTTTGATCGTGGTGTTTTTTGGCGCGGGGCGCGGGCGGCGCACATCCGGCCGGGCGCCTGTCGGCGCTTACTTTTTGGTCACGACGAGGGTGTTGCCGCCCGTGACGCCCAGGACCAGTACTTCGGTGCCGTAGGGGAGCGGCGTCTCGTCGTCGGTGACGGCGCCGCGTTCGATGTAGCTGTCCTGCAGGAGCAGGTTGACCTTTCCGACTCCGGCGCGCTTGGCCGGGACGGTCAGGTAGACCGTGCCGCACTTTCCGACCGCGCGGCGCAGATCGGTGGTGCCGTCGCTCTGGAGGCGATAGACCGCGCGCATCAGAAACGCGACCAGCGCCATGACGAACACGCCGCAGGCGAGGGAGACGGTGATGACCCCCGCGGGCGGGAGCGTCCCTGTCAAAACGACGCCCATCCAGCCGACCGTGACGAAAAACGCGATGATGCTGCGCAGCGACAGCAGGCGCAGGGCGCCGCCTTCGGCCGCGTCGAGGTCCGGCGCGGTGTCCGGGGTGTCGGAGCCGAACACGCCGTCGATGCCGTTGTCGGGCAGGTCGGTGTCAACGTCGCCGTCGTCGCCCATGCCGATCAGGGACATGACGATCTGGATGAGCAGGATGACGGTGGCCGGTATGGCCATGTAGAGAAAGACGCGCCCCATCACGCCGAGGGTTTCCAGCCATGTTGAGATCGAAAGCATATCGAATCCTCCTTTTGAATGCGGGTGTCAGCCGCGGGCGACGCGGCGCGCGTCGCGCGGGGGCGGCGGGAGAGCGGCGCTCAGGATGTCGGTCATGAGGACCTCGGCCATCTGTTTGGCGAGGGCGGACTTCCACGCGCAGACCATGACCATCAGCACCTCGCGGATGCGCAGGCGGCTGTGCGGGACCCGCTCGACGAAGTCCGCGAGCACCTCGTCGCAGGCGGCCGAGAGGGCCGCCTTGTCCGGCAGGCCCTCGCCCGTGCGGGCGAGCAGGTTGACCAGCAGATTGTAGAGCCGGTCGTCGTCGATGGAGTCGTCGCTGTCGTCGCACAGGTCGCCGTTGATGTAGGAGAGCAGGACCGGCACGCGGTCGATCTGCATGCTCTCGCGCAGCATGTTGATGATGACGATGCGCACAAAGCGGCGGCGGTCGTACATGCGGTGTTCGGGCGGCGGCAGAAAGCCGCGCTTGACCCAATTCTGCACGTCGTGCGGCGGCACGCCCGTCAGGGCTGTCACCTGCGAGAGCACGATGCCGCCCGCGCAGAAGATGTGTCCGAGCACGTCCTCGGCCACGTCGTCGGTATAGCGGCCGACTTCGATGGTCGTTCCGGGTAAGGTCATGGCCGGTTTCTCCTTTCGGGTCGGTTTTTTCGGGGTTTTTCTCGGGTCGTTTCGGGTCGGGACGATCCGTTTTTGATGAGTTTATCTAATTGTAGCACACGGTCATGTGATTGTCAATAGGGTTCACGTGATTTTTTTGAAATTTTTTGTTTTTTGCGCGGCGCAGCGAAAAAGCGCGGCGGACAGCGGGTTTTTGCGGCGGGTTGCGCTAAGCGGGCGCGCGGTTGGAAGAGGAGAGGGGGCGGCGTCGGTCTCCGTTGGTTTTCTTTTTCTTGTTTCCTTGACAAGCGAAGGGCTGTTCATTATAATATCTGTATATTGTTTTTATGATTTTCTTTTGACCGCCCGCGCGTGCGGGAGGCCGAAGCAAGGAGACCGACATGTCCGTTTTCAGCAAAGTCAATTCCGACATGAACTTCGTCGCGCGCGAAAAGGAGACCCTGCGCTTCTGGCGGGAGAACCGCATCTTTGATTTGAGCGTCAGGGAGCGCGAAGGCGCGCCGTACTACACCTTTTTTGACGGGCCGCCGACCGCCAACGGCAAGCCGCACATCGGCCACGTGCTGACCCGCGTCATCAAGGACATGATCCCCCGCTATCACACCATGAAGGGCGAGCAGGTCCTGCGCAAAGCCGGCTGGGACACCCACGGCCTGCCGGTCGAGATCGAGGTGGAAAAGCAGCTGGGTCTGGACGGCAAGGAGCAGATCGAGAAGTTCGGGCTTGAGCCCTTTATCAAAAAGTGCAAGGAGAGCGTCTGGAAATACAAGGACATGTGGGAGGATTTTTCGGACCGTGTGGGCTTTTGGGCCGACATGGAAAACCCCTACGTGACCTATCACAACGAGTATATCGAGAGCGAATGGTGGGCCCTGCGGCAGATCTGGGACAAGGGGCTGCTCTACCGCGGCTACAAGATCGTGCCCTACTGCCCGCGCTGCGGCACTCCCCTCTCGGCGCAGGAAGTCGCCCAGGGGTACAAGACCGTCAAGGAGCGCTCCGCCATCGTCAAGTTCCCCGCCGCCGACGAGGAGGGCACGTCCTACCTCGCCTGGACCACCACCCCCTGGACCCTGCCGTCCAACGTGGCGCTGGCCGTCCACCCCGACGAAAGCTACGTCAAAGTCGCCGCCGGCGACGCCGTCTATATCCTCGCCGAGGCGCTGGCCGGGCGCGTGCTGGGAGAGGACTATACCGTCCTCGACCGCTTTTCCGGCAAAGAGCTGGAGGGTCGCCCCTACCGCCCGCCGTTTGACTTTGCTCATCCGACCGAGCGCGCGTGGTACGTCGTCTGCGCCGACTACGTGACCATGGAGGACGGCACCGGCATCGTGCACACCGCCCCCGCCTTTGGCGAAGACGACGCCAAAACCGGCCGCCGCTACGGCCTGCCGCCGGTCCAGCTGGTGGACGCGCGCGGACGCATGACGCCGGAGACCGGCGAGCTGGCCGGCCTGTTCGTCAAAGACGCCGACCCGGTGATCCTGCGCGACCTGCGCGAGCGCGGGCTGCTGTTTGCCGCGCCGCCGTTTGAGCACGAATATCCGCACTGCTGGCGCTGCGGCACGCCGCTGATCTACTACGCCCGCGACAGCTGGTTTATCCGCATGACCGACGTGTGGGACGACCTGGTCAGAAACAACGACACCGTCACCTGGATCCCCGAGGGGATCGGGCGCGGGCGCTTTGGCAGCTGGCTGGAAAACGTGCAGGACTGGGGCATCAGCCGCAACCGCTACTGGGGCACGCCGCTCAACATCTGGGAGTGCGGGTGCGGCCGGCGGCACTGCGTCGGCTCGATCGCCGAACTCAGGGAGATGTCGCCCGACTGTCCCGCCGATATCGAGCTGCACCGCCCCTACATCGACGCGGTGACCCTGACCTGTCCCGCCTGCGGCGGTGTGATGCGCCGCGTGCCGGAGGTCATCGATTGCTGGTTCGACTCCGGCTCGATGCCCTTTGCCCAATGGCACTATCCGTTTGAGAACAAAGAGCTGTTTGAAAAGCAGTTCCCCGCCGACTTTATCTCGGAGGGCGTGGACCAGACGCGCGGGTGGTTCTACTCGCTGATGGCCATCTCGACCCTGCTCTTCGACCGCGCGCCCTACCGGCACGTGATCGTGCTGGGGCACGTGCAGGACAAAAACGGCCAGAAGATGTCCAAGTCCAAGGGCAACGCCGTGGATCCCTTTGAGATCCTCGAAAAGTACGGCGCCGACGCGGTGCGCTGGTACTTCTATATCAACTCCGCGCCGTGGCTGCCCAACCGCTTTCACGAGGACGCGGTGGTGGAGGGCGTGCGCAAGTTTATGAGCACGTTCCTCAACACCTACTCCTTCTTTGTGCTGTACGCCAACATCGACGGCTTTGATCCGACCGCGCATACGCTCTCCGCGCCGGGGGACCTCGGCGCGATGGACCGCTGGCTGCTCTCGCGGCTCAACACCGCCGTGCGGGAGACCGACGCGCATCTCGCCGCCTACCGCATCCCCGAGGCGGCGCACGTGCTGGACGACTTTGCCGACGAGATGTCCAACTGGTACGTCCGGCGCTGCCGCGAGCGTTTTTGGGCGCAGGGGATGGAGCAGGACAAGATCGACGCCTATCTGACCCTCTGGGAGGCGCTGGTGACGCTGGCCAAACTCGCCGCGCCGATGGTGCCCTTCCTCGCGGAGGAGATCTACCGCAACCTCGTGTGTTCGGTGGACAAGAGCGCGCCCGTCTCGGTGCATCTGTGCGACTATCCCGTCTGTGACGAGACGCGGATCGACGCGACGCTGGAGGCGGATATGGCCGAAGTGCTCCGCGCCGTGATCCTCGGCCGCGCCGCCCGCCAGTCCGCCAACATCAAGACGCGCCAGCCGCTGGCCAAGCTGTATCTGAAAGCCGAGACGCCTCTGCCCGCCTTCTGCCGCGAGATCGTGGCGGAAGAACTCAACGTGCACCAGGTCCTTTTGACCGACGACGTCGGCGCGTTCGTGGATTATGCGTTCAAGCCGCAGCTCAAGACCGTCGGGCCCCGCTACGGAAAGTTCCTCGGCGAGATCAAGGCGGCGCTGGCCGGCCTCGACGGCGTGCGCGCCATGGCGACTCTCAACGCGGGCGAGCCCCTGACCCTGCCGCTCTCCGACGGCAGCGAGGCGGTACTGGGCCGCGACGATCTGCTGATCTCCGCCTCCCGCGTGGAGGGCTACGTGTCCGAGAGCGACCGCGGCACGACCGTGGTGCTGGACACGGCCCTCTCGCCTTCGCTCATCGCCGAGGGCTACGTGCGCGAGCTGGTCTCCAAGATCCAGACCATGCGCAAGGACAGCGGCTTTGACGTGACGGACCGCATCCGCGTCGGCCTGTCGGACAACCCGGCGATCCTCGCGCTGGCGCGCGAAAACGAGGCCGGACTGCTCCGCGACGTGCTGGGCACGGAACTGGTCGAGGGGACGCTGACCTACGCCAAAGAGTGGAAGATCAACGACGAGACCGTGACCCTCTCGGTCGAAAAAGCGTGAGCGGAGCCGCGCGCACGAAGGGTGCGCGCGGCTTTTTTGCGCGGGGAGCGGCCGCGTAAAAGTAAAAACGGAACGAAAAAGTTTTTTGCGGGCGTCCGTGTAAAAAAGGCGACCCGACTCCCCTCACAGGAAACGCCCGCAAAAAAACGGAAAGGCTGAGACATGAAAACGCTGCTGCAAACACCGGTCTGCGTCACCTTTGACGGGGCGGCGCTGCCGGCGCACGCCGCCCGGGCGCTGCGCGACGAGGCGCTGGCGGCCTGCCTGAAAAAAGAAGCCGAGCGCGAGATGAGCGGCCCGCTCTATTGTGTAACGGAGCGCAAACCGCACGCGCCGTCGGGCGACCCGCGCGACTACGCGTCCTGCGGGCCCTACTGGTGGCCCGACCCGGACAAACCAGACGGCCTGCCCTATATCCGCCGGGACGGCGTGGTCAACCCCGACACGGAAGAGACGACGCACACCTTTTTGCGTATGTTCCGGCGGGTGTGGGCGCTGGCGCTGGCGGCCTTTTGCTTTGACCGCGCGGACATGGCCGAGCGGGCGGCGGCACAGATCGAGGCGTGGTATCTCGATCCCGTGACCGGCATGAACCCCCACCTGCGCTACGGGCAGGGCGTGCCGGGGATCTGCGAGGGACGGTGCTTTGGGCTGATCGACTGCCGCGACAGTTACAAGCTCTTTGACGCCGTGGGCCTGCTCGACGCGATGGGGTGGCTGCCCGAGGAGACCCGGGAGGGCGTGCGGCGGTGGTACGGGGCCTTTCTCGACTGGATGCTGACGTCGGAGATCGGGGTGGACGAGGACGCGCGCCTCAACAACCACGGCACCTGGTACGACGTGCAGGTGATGGCGGCGGCGCTGTTCCTCGACCGGCCGCTGCTCTTTTCGCGCACGCGGGAAGCGGCGTGGCTGCGCCGCGCCTGCGCGCAAGTGGAAAAAGACGGGCGACAACCGCAGGAGCTGGCGCGCACCAACGCCTTTGGCTACTCGCTGATGAACCTGACGGGTCTGTGTCTGATCGGGCAGATGGGGCGGCTCCACCCGACCCGGCCGGACTACAGACGGGAGGGGGTCGACTTTTTCCGCGCGGAGCGCGACGGTCGGAGCCCGCTGCTCGCGGCCGCCGATTTCCTCGCTCCCTATGCGCTGGGGGGCGAGCCCTGGCCCTACGAGCAGATCGGGGCGGCGCCGGAGGCGCCGG
>JAGDBW010000214.1 GCA_017958845.1 Clostridia bacterium
GCCCGCCGCGCCGTCCGTTTTCGGCGCGGGCCCACACCGCCTCTATCATAGCAGGAAAAGCCGCGCATTGCAACCCCCGCGCGGCGGGGCGGTGCAAAAAAGTCAAACTTGGCCGAAAAAGCCGAAAAGCCCGCCCCGCGTCGCCCTCTTTGGCCGCCGTTTCTCTTGACAAAAGGGGAAAAATCCGCTATAATGAGGCCGATCGACCGACCCGAAAAAAACCACCGACGAGGCGACAAAATGCAGCCCAAAACAGACAAACTCCGCGAAACCCTGCTGGAGAGCCGTGAGATCTACGACGGCCGGGTGCTGCGCGTCTTTCGGGACGAGGTGGAACTGCCCGACGGCCGTCCCGCCCTGCGCGAGGTCGTGCGGCACGGCGGCGCCGTGTGCGTGCTGCCGCTCTTTCCCGACGGCCGCGTGATCGTCGAATACCAGTACCGCTATGGCGCGGGTCGGGTGACCTGCGAGATCCCGGCCGGCAAACTCGAGCCGGGCGAGGACCCCGCCGCCGCCGCCCTGCGCGAGCTGGAAGAGGAGACCGGCTGGCGCGCCGCGCGCCTCGTCGATCTCGGCCTCTACTACGGCTCTCCCGCGATCCTGGACGAGCAGATCCGCATGTACGTCGCCCTCGGCCTGACGCCCGGCGAGAGGCATCCCGACGAGGACGAAAACATCCTGCTCGAGCGCATCCCCCTCGCGGAGCTGACCCGCCGCGTGCTGGCGGGCGAGATCCCGGACGGAAAGACCCAGTGCGCCGCCCTGCGCGCCGCGGCTATGCTGGCCGACGGGACGCTGTCGCCCGGCTGACCGCCGCCCCCCCATTTTTTGAGTACCCCTTTATCTCACATAAAAACTCATCTCTGTTTCACAAGGAGGCACATTTTATGAACTTTCTGTTGGACGTAGCCCCTGAGCAGATCGCAAAATGGTCGCTCTACGGCTTTGCCGCCCTGCTGATCCTGGTCGGATTCCTGCGCGGCCTCGGCCGTCGCACCGGCCGCTCGCTGCTCCGCTTTATCTCGGTCGCGGGCGCAGTCGCCCTCTCGTTCTTCCTGTGCCGCCGCTTTCTCGGCGACGCCGTCGGATACGTCGACAAGGCCGTCGCACACGTCCCCGGCATGTCGCAGGAGGCGATCGACCTGCTCGAAAGACTCCGCGCCGCTCTGCCCGATCTCTATGCCCTGATCGTCTCGCTGCCCATGGCGGTGGTGATGCCGCTGGTCTTTTTGGCCCTCTTCTTTATCTTCAGCATCCTCCTGGCCATCCCGTACATCATCCTGGCCGCGATCTTCTTCCCCAAAAAGAAAAAAGGGCTGCCCGGGACCCGCCTGATCGGCGCGCTCCTCGGCGCGGTGCAGGGCGCGGTCGTCTTTGCCGTCTACGTCATCCCGATCGCCGGCTACGCGGCCTGGGGCACGCAGGCCACCGCGGCCGTCTCGGCCGTTGCGGGCGAGGACAGCAGCATGGTCGAGCAGGTCAACTGGACCTTTGAGCACGTCGTCGAGCCCCTCCGCCAGGACCCGGTCGTCAAGACCATCGGGCAGACCTGCGGCGACAAAGTCTTTGACGTCCTGACCTCCTTTACCTTTACTTACAAAGACCAAAAATATGACGTAAAGCTCAACGACGAGATCGGCGTCTACAGCACCGTCGCGGCCGACGCGGCCCCGCTGCTCAAAGGCAAGTCCTTTGACCAGTTCACCGAGACCGAGACCGAAGCGATCAAGAAGATCGCCGACGACATCGGCGGCTCCCGCGTGATCTGCATCTCCCTCGCCGACGTGCTCTCCACCGCCTGTACCAGATGGACCACCCCGGTCATCGACCCGCTCACGGGCCTGCCTCAGGTCGGTGAGGACGGCCGCGTCGTCTACGAGACCTTTATGGACAAAGAACGGCCCCGCTCCGACGACCCCAAGATGGAGACCATCCTCCAAAAGGCGCTGGACACCTTCAAAAACAGCACCCCCGAGACCGTCGCCGACGATCTGCGCGGCGTGGCCGACATGATGGAGACGCTGGTACGCTACGACGTCCTCTCCAAACTCAACTCCGACGATCCCGACGTCTTTCTCGATCTGTTCACCGACCCCGAGTTCGTGCAGGACTTCATCGGCTCCATGGAGAGCAGCGAGTCCATGAAGGAGATCATGAAAGAAGTCGTCAAGGTCGGCGTCCAGTCGGTCGTCGAAGTCGCCGTTGACGAGCTCGAGTCCGACGAGGCCATCGCGGCCATCGGCACCGAGGCCGCCGACATCCTCAACAACGAATTGTCCGGAAAGACCGAAGAAGAGCAGAAAGCCGCCGTCACCGAAGCGCTCAACGACGCGCTGGATACCTACCTCTCCGATACCGTCGAAGACAAAGAAGGCGCCAAAGCCATCACCGAATTCGTCGCGGGTCTGCTGCTCGAAGAGTTCAGCGACAAACTGGCGGCCGGCGAGACCGTCACCGCCGACGATATCACACAGTTCCTCGGCCTGACCGAGGCGGGCGGCATCGACTTCGACTGACATGAAAGCCCTGCTCCCCACCCGAGGCATACAATACCGCGCCAACCTGCACGCGCACACCACTCTGTCCGACGGCTCCTTTGAGCCGTCGGACTTGATAGAGGGATACCGCGCGGGGGGCTACGCGGTCCTCGCCCTGACCGATCACGAGCGGCCGGGCGACCTCGCGGGGCTCGTCAGACCCGACGTGCTGCTCCTGCGCGGGTTTGAGGCCGCTTTCGGCGAGGCCGGGCGCGGCACGCCCACCCGCCGCACCTGCCACGTCGTCTTCCTCGAAAAAAACCCGGACGCCGCCCCGCCCGCGTCCTTTCTGCCCCCGCCCGACGCCCGCGTCTACGACCCGGACGCCGTCTGCGAGGCGCTTTTTCGCGCGTCCGCCTGCGGCTGGTGGCCGATCCTGGCGCATCCGTTCTGGTCGCTGGAGGACCCGCGCGACTTTGTGCGCTACGAGGGGCTGGGCGGCGTCGAGGTCTACAACCACCTGTGCGCCGAGGCCGGCTCCGACGACCGCTCCGCCGTCGCTTTAGACGCCTTTGCCCGCGCCGGGCGCGCTCTGTTGCCCGTCGCGGCCGACGACGCGCACGGCGCGCCCGCCTTTGGCGGTTTTGAGATGATCTGCGCGCGTGAGCTCTCCTATCCCGCCGTCGTCGAGGCTCTCCAGGCCGGCGACGCCTACGCCAGCACCGGCCCCCTGATCCTCTCGCTCGCCTCGGAGGACGGCGCGCTGGTCTTTTCTTCGTCGGAGGTGCGCACGGCGCGCCTCGTCTCCGACGTCCGTCCGGTCGGCGCGCGGCTCTCTGACCCCGCCGGCTGCCTGACCGCCGGCCGCATCCCCTTTGACCCCGCCGCCGCGTGGGTCCGTCTGGAGCTGACCGACGTCGACGGGCGCACCGCCTGGACCCGCCCCTACCGCGCGGACGAGCTCTGACCCGCCCTTGCCGCGCCGCCGAGTTGTGAATGACCGCCTGACCCGCCCGCCTATACCGCCCGCCCGGCCTGCCGCACAAGCGCCCGCGCCCCTCGCGCGCGCTTTGACCCGCGCAGACGGCTCACGCGACCTGCCGCACGAGCGTACGTTCGACCTGCCGCACGAGCGTCCGCCCGACCTGTCGCACGAGCGCCCGCCGCTTTTTCGCCGACAAATACGACAACTTTTCGCGCCCCGCCGCCCACCGAACGACCAAAAAGACCGGGGCAGACCCCGCCGCCCGGAAAAACCCCAAAAAACAGACCGACAGAACAGGAACGACCATGAAAAAGACCACCACCGCCCCCGCCCCGTCCCCGGCCGCCTCCGGCCGCTACACCGCCGACAAGCTGACGGTGCTCGAGGGGCTGCGCCCCGTGCGCGTCCGCCCCGGCATGTACATCGGGGACACGGACAGCCGCGGCATGCACCATCTGCTCTGGGAGATCATCGACAACGCCGTGGACGAAGCCGCCAACGGCTACGCCGACCGCATCACCGTCACGGTCTGCGAGGACCAGAGTTTCGTCGTCACAGACAACGGCCGCGGCATGCCCGCCGACATCCACCCCGACAAAAAGATATCGGGGGTGGAGCTGATCTTTACCCAGCTCCACGCGGGCGGGAAATTCGACGACAAGAGCTACCGCATCTCCGGCGGCCTGCACGGCGTCGGCGCCTCGGTCGTCAACGCGCTGTCCGAGTGGCTGGAGGCCGAGGTCTGCCGCGACGGCCACGTCTACCGCGCCGCCTTCTACTGCAAAGAAGACGAAGACGGCACCCTCATCCCCGGCGCCGTCAAGCGCAAGCTCCACTCCTGCGGCAAGACCGATCGGCACGGCACCACCGTCCGCTTCAAGCCCGACCGGCGCGTCTTTTCGACGGTCAGGCCCGACAGCCACGTCATCGCGCAAAAGATGCGCGAGCTGGCCTTTCTCAACGCGGGCGTCACCTTTGTCTTTACCGACGAGCGCCGTCCGCCCGAGGAGCGCGAGCAGGTCTTTTGCTACCGGGGGGGCCTTTCCGACTTTATCCGCTACAACAACAGCGGAAAGACGCCGCTCTACCCCGACCCGATCCTGATCGACGGTGCGGCCGACGGCATCTCGGTGCAGATCGCCATGCAGCACACCGACGCCTACACCGAGTCCATCGTCTCCTACGTCAACAACATCCGCACCGTCGAGGGCGGCACCCACGAAACGGGCTTCAAGCTCGCCCTGACCAAGGTGCTCAACATGGCCGCGCGCGAGGCCGGCGTACTCAAAGACAAAGACGAAAACTTCGCCGGCGAGGACTTCCGCGAGGGCATGAGCGCCGTGATCCTCATCAAGATGCGCGACGCGCAGTTCGAGGGACAGACCAAAGCCAAACTCGGAAACGTCAGCGTCCGCGCGGCGGTCGAGACGGTGGCGGGCGAGCAGCTCTCCCGCTTTGTGCAGAACATCCGCCACGCCGATATCGTCAAGGCCATCCTTGAGAAGGCCAAAACCGCCCGCTCCGTGCGCGAAGCGACCAAAAAAGCCAACACCATCGCACGACAAAAAAACAGTCTGGAGATCTCGTCTCTGGTCGGAAAGTTCGCCGCCAGCATCGGCCGTGACGCTGCCAAAAACGAGATGTTCATCGTCGAGGGCGACTCGGCCGGCGGCTCGGCCAAACAGGCGCGCGACCGCCGCTTTCAGGCCATCCTGCCCCTGCGGGGCAAGCCGCTCAACAGCGAAAAACGCCGCCTCGACCAGATCCTCGCCAACGAGGAGATCCGCTCCATCATCACCGCGCTCGGCTGCGGCATCGGCGAGGAATTCCAACTGCAAAACCTCCGCTACCACCAGGTCATCATCCTGGCCGACGCCGACCAGGACGGCGCGCACATCCGGGCGCTGCTGCTGACCTTTTTCTACCGATACATGCGTCCGCTGATCAGCGAGGGACACGTCTACATCGGCATGCCGCCGCTCTACCGCGTCGCCAAAAAAACCGGGGGCGAAGTGCGCTTTGCCTACACCGACGAGGCCTGCGACGAGGCGACCCGGGAGATGGGCGGCAGCCGCTCGGTGGTCATCTCCCGCTACAAAGGCCTGGGCGAGATGAACCCGTCGCTGCTCTGGGAGACCACCATGGACCCCGCGCATCGCACGCTCATCCGCGTCGGCATCGACGACGTGGCCGAGGCCGAGCGGCTGGTCACGGTGCTCATGGGCGACAACAGCGAAGTGAGACGGGAGTATATCATCCAGAACGCCGACTTTGCCAGGGTCGACGCCTTTGCCGACAAGATCGGGCTCTGACGCCGCCCCGCCGGGCGGCGGGGGAGACCCCCCGGCTTTCGGCCCGCCGACAGGCCGCCTCCCGACTTTCGCCCCACCGACAGGTGGGCAGGCCGCCCCGCCGGCGAAAAAGCCGGGCCAAAAGCAAAGAAAAAAGCCAAAACCCCGCCCATCATAGCAAAAAACAGCCACCCGATTCTCCGCCCGCTCCGTCGGGCGACGCCCCCACACCATACCGGAAAGGGAAGCAACGTTGAAAAAGAAACAAGAAGCGGCGACCCCCGTCGACCGCACGGTCTACCTCGAGCAGAACATGGAGACGGTCATGCACGACAGCATGATCCCCTACGCCGAGCACGTCATCCTCGAGCGGGCCATCCCGCGCGTCGAAGACGGGCTCAAACCCGTGCAGCGCCGCGTGCTCTATACCATGTACGAACAGGGCCTCACCCCCGACAAGCCCTTTCGCAAGAGCGCCAACATCGTCGGCGAGTGCATGGCCCGCTACCATCCCCACGGCGACAGCTCCATCTATGAGACCATGGTCCGCATGGCGCAGGATTTCAACATGCGCACGCCTCTCGTCGAGGGAAACGGAAACTTCGGCTCCATGGACGGCGACACGGCGGCGGCCTTCCGCTACACCGAGGCGCGCCTCGCCCCGCCCGCCCTGGCCATGATGAGCTACCTCGACCGCGACGCCGTCCCCTTTTCGCTCAACTTTGACGACACCCGCCGCGAGCCGGACGTCCTGCCCGCCCTGTTTCCCAACCTGCTGGTCAACGGCACGGGCGGCATCGCCGTCGGCCTTGCCACCTCCATCCCGACCCACCGGGCCGAGGAGGTCATCGACGGCGCCGTCGCCATCCTCTCCCACCCCCGCCTGCCGCTCGAGGAGCTGATGGCCCTCATCCCCGGCCCGGACTTTCCGACCGGCGGCGTCATCGTCAACGGAGAGGCCCTGCCCGAGATCTACCGCACCGGCGCCGGCCGCCTCTGCGTCCGCGCCCGCGCGCATACAGAAAAGGACGCGGACGGAAAGCCCCGCATCGTCATCACCGAGTTCCCCTACCAGACCAACAAGGCGGAGCTGTTGGCACGTATTCTCGAGCACGCCCAGTCAAAAAAAGAGATCATCGCCCAGATCACCGACATCCGCGACGAGTCCGACCGCACCGGCGTGCGGGCGGTCATCGAACTCAAACGCGGCTGCGACGCCGCCCGGATGCTGGAATACCTCTACAAATACACCGACCTGCAAAAGACCGTCGCCGTCAACATGGTGGCCATCGCGGACGGAAAGCCGCGGCAGATGGGTTTGGTCGAGCTGCTCCGCTCCTACGTCGACTTCCGGTGCGAGCTGGAGAGCCGCCGCGCCGCCCACGATCTGGCGCAGGCGCAGGCGCGCGAGGAGATCCTCGTCGGATTGGTGAAAGCCGCGCACGACATCGACCGCGTCATTGCCATCATCCGCGGGAGCCGCACCCCCGCCGTCGCCCGCGAGGCGCTGTGCCGGGAGCTGGACCTGACCGACCGCCAGGCCGACGCCATTCTGGAGATGAAACTGCGCCGGGTGACCGGTCTGGAAGTCGAAACGCTCGAAAAAGAACTGAAAGAAGTCCGCGCCGTCATCGACCGCGAGAGCGAGATCCTCTCCTCCAAAGCCAAGCTCCACGCCGCCGTCCGCGCGTCGCTGTCCTCGCTCAAAAAGGAGATGCGCTCCCCCCGCCGCACCGAGATCCGGGAGGGGGAGGCCGAGGTGACCATCACCCGCGACGCCTTCAAGACCGTGGAGGACACGGTGGTCTACTTTGACGAGTACAGCTGTCTGCACCGCGTCACGCCCAAGGCGTTTGACAACCTCCAAAAGACCGCGCCGCTGCCCGAGGAGCGCTACCTGCGCACCCGCACCGACGCGACCCTGCTGCTCTTCGGCGGCCGGGGCATGTGCTACCAGCTCGCGGCCGACGCCGTCCCGGACAACAAGCCCAAAGGCACCATCCCGGAAAAACTCATCTCCGGCTTTGACGACGGCTCGCTGCTCCTCGTCTACCCCTTCCCGGACGCAAAGAACAAGGACAAGCTCGTCTTTGCCACCGCCGACGGACAGATCAAGGTCAGCGAGGCGACCGAGTACGCCGTCCGCCGCAACAAGTTCGACGCGCTCTCGCTGCGCGAGGGCGACCGCCTGCTCTACGCGGGGGTGAAAAAGTACGGCTGGCACATCGCCTTTGAGACCGAAGGCGGAAAGGAACGCGTCTACCGCTCCCTCGTCGAGCCGACCGGCCGAAAGACCAAAGGCGTGCGCGCCTTCAAGGGCACGTTTGTCAAGGCGACCCAGACCGACCGCTGAAACAAACCGCCGCACAAGAAAGGCCCCGCGCCCGTTCTCCCGCACCGGCGGGAGCAGGCAGGGAAGTGCCGCGCCCGGAGCGGGCGTCCCGCTCCCTCCTCGCCATGCTCCCGTCGGCCTCTCTCCCCCGACGAGCCGCCCCGACAGCCCCGTTCTTTGCCGCGCCGCTCCCCCTCCCCGCCAGCCAAAACGACAAAAGAAAACAAAAACCCCCGGCAAAACACCGTTTTGCCGGGGGTTTTCGCGCGGCAGAGCCGCGCCGTGTCAGGATCGTCCGCTTTTTGCGCCGGAGCCGCGCCGCTCCGAGCGGATCATTTGTGATAAGGCTTGCCCGCCCGGATACAAAAGCCGCGGTAGACGGCCTCGGCGAGGATGACCCGCGCCATCTGATGCGGAAAGGTCAGCCGCGACAGCGACAGCCGCACGTCGGCCCGCTCCTTGACCGCGGGCGAGAGGCCGTGGGACGACCCGACGGCAAAGACCAGCTTGCCGCACTTGTCCTGCGCCTGTGCCAGCAGACGCGCCAGGCCGGGCGAGTCGACTTCCTTGCCCTCCACGCACAGAGCAAACAGCACGGCGTCCGCGGGCACGCGGGCCAGGATCCTCTTGCCTTCTTCCTCCAGCGCCCGCTCGATCCCAGTCGGGTCGCTCTCGTCCCGGATGCGCTCCTCGCGCAGTTCCGTGACCTCGACGCGCGCGTAGGCCGAGAGCCGCTTGACGTATTCGGCCAGCGCCTCCTGCCAAAAAGGCTCCTTCAGCCCCCCGACGGCGAGCAGAGTCAGCTGCGTCATGGCGTCTCCTCCCCGCGGATGCGCCGCGCCTCGGTATAGTAGCGCTTGTCCCGCGCCTGCCCCATCGAAAAGGTCTTGCGCGGCAGCGGTCCGCCCGCCGCCACAGCCGGGAACAGGTCTTCTTTTTTCATCCCGTCAAAGCAAAAGCCCAGCGCCCCCGTCCGCGCCGCCAGCTCCGACAGCGACGCCTCGTCGTGGATATAGTCGACGCACAGCGCCTCTTTTTCCCGCGTCTCGTCGAGAAAGCGCTCCACCGTCCCCACCGTCAGCGGATGCGCGCCGTGCGCGGCGCGCACGGTCGTCTCGCCCGCCTGTGAGAGCAGGCGCACCGACAGGGGCGGGCAGGCGGCGTTTTCGGGTCTGTCGGCCTGCGCCGCGACCCATGCGCCAAAGCGCCGCGACAGCTCCGCCGGGTCGCATCCGGTGACCAGCCGATAGATCGGAGAAAAGTCGAGAGCGGTCGAGTCGAGGCAGACCACCTCGACCAGAGCATAGCGGAGGGGGGAGGTTTTTGCTTTTTCGGGGTCTTTTCGTTTTGCCTGCTCGTAGATCTCCTTGGCGGCGGCCAGCGAGTGGTTGCCGTCACCGACGGCCAGCACCATGCCGCCCGTCGCCGCGTCGGCCAGCGTCGCCTCGATCGCCGCCTGCCTCTCGGGCACAGCGAGAGCCCCGCGCAGATGTCCGCCGCCCA
>JAGDBW010000215.1 GCA_017958845.1 Clostridia bacterium
GGGCGCCTCTCCGCCTCCGCTCCCTCTTCGTCCGGCGCGTCCGGGAGCGCCGCGTCCTCCTTCGCCCCCTCCGTCGGTGTGACGGCGGGACCCGGCCCGCCGCCCAGCATCCCCAGCACGCCCCGGAGCAGCTCCGGGTGCTGCGCCAGCTGACCGATCACGGAACCGAGCAGGTCTGTCGACGGTTCTGCCATGGCGCTCACCTTCCCCGCAGGCGGCGGAGCAGTTTCATCGCCTCCGTCGGGTCGGTCTTCTCCGGCGAGCGCAGCAGCGCCCTGATCTTTTCCATCTCCTCGTGCGGCGGCGTCGCCGCAGGCAGAGAGAGGCCCTTGCTCTCTCCCGCCCGCACCAGCGCCGCCCACAGATCCTTGTCGTCCAGCGCGCACAGCGCCGACAACGCGTCGCGATCGATCTTCATACGTCGCTCCTTTCGTGCATTCATTTTCATCCTATTCACCGATGCCCAAACAGGTGACGCCTCCCGGCGGATCGTCTGCGTCCCCGTCTGCCAAACCCGCCTCGCCCCTCTGCCCCTCGTCGGGCGCTCCCCGTCCGCACGTGCCAAAGACGAGCCGCGCCCGCGCCGCCACCGCCACCCAAACAGCCAAAAAAAGCGAAAACCCCCGCCTTTCTTTCTCTTTTTATCACCTTTCCCCGCGACACACCCGCACCGTCGCCGCCCGCGCGGCGTCACACAACAGAAAGAACGATCCCTGCCATGCCCGATCTCTTGATTGTCTCCGATACCCACGGCCGCCGCGAGCGGCTCCGCCTCCTTTTGGACAGGCGGCCCCTGCCCGACGCCGTCGCGTTTCTCGGGGACGGCGCCGCCGACTTTTGCGCGGTCATGGCCGCCTATCCCGACCTGCCCGCCTTCGCCGTGCGAGGCAACTGCGACCCGCCGCTCTCGTTTCGCGGCCGCCCCTTGCCGGAGACGCTGGTCGCCGAGTTCGCCGGCCTCCGCCTCTTTCTCACCCACGGCCACCGTCAGGCGGTCAAGTCCACCCACACCCCGCTGCTGGCCGCCGCGCGGGACGCCGGCTGCGACGCCGCCTTGTTCGGCCACACCCACCGCCCCTTTTCCGCCTCGGAGACGGTCGACGGGCGGCGCATCGAACTATGCAACCCCGGCAGTCTCGGCCGCCCCGGCGACGGCACGCCCTCCTTCGGATGTCTCTCCGTGCGGGCAGGGCAGATGCTGTTCGGCCTCGGCGCCTTGACAGAAAAATAAAAGAACAAAATAACCACCGACTTTTTGAACCCTTCCTCTTCGTATAAAAAAGACACAAGGAGTTACCGCCATGCCCCCTCCCATGCGAAGACGCCCCGTCCCGACGATCCCCAAGCCGAAAAATATCAAAGAAGTCCCCGGGTATCTGAAAAAAGTCCTCGGCGGCTTTTTCTATCGCTTTTTCTACATCCTGCGCCTCGTCTGGGAGACCAGCCCCGCCATGATGATCGCGCTGGTGTTTATGGCGATCGTCAGCGGCGTGCTGCCGGTGGTCGGCGCGCACATCACAGCCGAACTGGTGCAAAAGATCAGCGTCCTGTTCAACATGGAGACCCTCGTCGACTACGGCTCGGTCAGAGCCAACATCAGCGCCAACTTCGCGCCCGTGATGCTGCTGCTCATCGCCAACTTCGCCTACATTTTCTTCAACCAGATCCTCAACCGCGTCAACCACATAATCACCAATCTGGCCGGCGAGCGAGTGGTCAACCACATCCGGCTCACGATCCTCTCCAAAGCCAAAAACATCGACCTCGCCTCCTACGACCGCCCCGAGTTCTACGAAAAGATGGAAAACGCCAACCGCGAAGTCGGCCACCGTCCCATCCAGATCATGAACGCCACCTTCAACCTCGTTACCTGTCTGATCAGCTCCGTCAGCTTTATCGTGATTTTGGTGGGATTCCACCCCGCGGCGCCGTGGCTGATGCTCCTGCTCGCTCTGCCGACCACCATCGTCAACTTCATCTTCCGCAACCGCAACTTCTGGTACATGCGCTGGCACTCCCGCGAGCGGCGCCAGATGGACTATTTCGCCAACGTCGTCGTTGACAAGGACCGCGTCAAAGAGATGCGCCTGATGAACCTCTCCGACACCTTCATCGACCGCTACCGGGACGCTTTCAAAACCTACTACAAAGGCCTGCGCCGCCTGATCCTGCGCGAGGGGTTCTGGCAGATCGCCGTCACGCTCTTCTCCATCGTCGGTCACTGCGCGCTCTTCTTCTTCGTCGCTTATTCCCTCATCTACCGCGGCGGCGGCACGCTCGGCCAGTATACGCTCTACACGACGGCCCTGACCTCCATCGGCTCCTACGTTTCCTCCTTCATCGGCGGCACGGCCACGATCTACGAAGGGACGCTCTTTATCGACAATCTCATCGTCTTTATCAAAGAAAAACAGACCGTCGTGCCCCAAACCCCCACCCCGGAAAAGCCAAAAAGGCACGTCCCCCACACCTTCGTCTTTGAGCACGTCAGTTTCCGCTACCCCGGCACGGAGCGCGACGTCATCAGCGACTTCTCCTGCACGTTCGCCCCGGGCGAGACGGTGGTGCTTGTCGGGCTCAACGGAGCCGGAAAGACCACACTCATCAAGCTCATGACCCGCCTCTACGACCCTACCGAAGGGCGCATCCTGCTGGACGGCGTCGACCTGCGCGACTACGACACCGAGGCCCTGTATGATCTGTTCGGCATCATCTTCCAGGATTTCGGAAAGTATGCCGTCTCCGTGAGAGAAAACATCGCCTTCGGCGACATCGACCGCCCGGGCGACGACGAGGCGGTCAGACTGGCCGCCCGACAGAGCGACTCCGAAGAGTTCATCTCCCGCCTGCCGGGCGGATACGACACGCCGCTGATGCGCTACTTTGAGCAGGACGGCATCGAGCTCTCCATCGGCCAGTGGCAAAAGCTGTCGGTCGCCCGCGCGTTCTACAAGGATTCCGACGTCCTCATCCTCGACGAGCCGACCGCGTCGCTGGACGCCATGGCCGAGCAGGCCATCTATGACCAGTTTGCCGGCCTCTCCAAAGACAAGACCACCGTCTTCGTCTCCCACCGCCTCTCCTCCGCCACCACCGCCTCCAAGATCGTCGTGCTGGAATACGGCCGCCTTGTCGAGACCGGCACCCACGAGGAACTGATGAGCAAAAAAGGAAAGTACTACGAGCTGTTCTCCACGCAGGCGCGACGCTATCTCACCCACACAGAGCAGGAAGAGCTCGCCTCCCTCGCGGCAAAGCGCGACCACATGGACAACCACCGGGGACACCCCGACTTCGACGCGGGCGCCGACCCGACGCCCGACGTGTTCTGAGTCCGACGGCCCCGCCCCGTCCCGCGCTCGCCGATCCCCCTCGCGGCAAAAGAACAAAAAAAAGACCCCCTCGCCGGTGTTTTGGCGAGGGGGTTTTTGATCGGGCGCGCCGTCAGACGTGCTGAGAGCCGAGCGAAGCGGCCCCGATGATGCCCGCGTCGTTGCCGAGTTCGGCGATCACGATCTGCATGCGATGCGCGGAGTCGCGGGTATACTGCTCGCGGTCCACCCTCTTGCGCAGCGGGATCAGCAGATGGTCTTTTTCGCCCGAGATACCGCCGCCGATGGACAGGATCTCCGGCTGAAAGGTGTTGATGATGTTGGTGACGCCGCAGGCCAGATAGGCGATATAGTCGCCCACCAGCCACGCCGCGATCTCGTCGCCCTTCTTCATGGCATTAAAGGCGATACGCGCGTTGCACCGTCCGCCGTTGGCTTCCAGTTCTTTGGTCAAGAGGGTCGGGACGCCCTTGATACGGCACTCGGTCAGGCACTCCTCGGTCATCCGGATGAGCGCCGTCGCCGACGCGTAGGCCTCCAGACACCCTCTGCGTCCGCAGGTGCAGGGGCGGCCGCCATAGACGATCACGTTGTGTCCCAGCTCACCCGCCGCGTGATTGGAGCCCGCATAGATCTTTCCGTCGATGATGATGCCGCCGCCCACGCCGGTGCCGAGGGTGATCATGACCGAGTTGTGCGCGCCCTTCGCCGCGCCGGCGATGTGCTCGCCCAGCGCCGCCGCGTTGGCGTCGTTTTCCACGTACACGGCCTTGACCGGCAGATAGCGTCTAAAGATCTCCGCCACGGCAAAGTTCTTAAACGGCAGGTTGTTGGAGTACTCCACCACGCCGGTCGAGCCGTTGGCGGTACCGGGCGAAGCGATGCCCACGTTCTCCACGTCTCCGACGGACAGCCCCGCCTCATCCAGCAGGCGGGCAGTCAGATCGGCCATATCCTTGACGATCATCTCCGGGGCGCGGTCGGCCTTGGTCGGTACACTCCCCTTGCGTACGATCCTGTGATCCCGGTCGACGATACCGATGGCGATATTCGTTCCGCCCAGATCCACTCCTACAGTATACATAGCTACCTCCATCAAAATAAGAATCAATTTCAAAAGATCCGAAAACGATCGGATAGACGACCCGCCCTCGGCGGAGCACAAGGAGCAGAACACAAAGATCACACGCACCCGCCATACCACAGAAGGGCAGGGCAGAGCGCCGCCGCTTTTCTGCCGTCCATCCAACATTATACCGTCCCCGTCACCCAAAGTCAATGACCAACCGCATCAAAAACAAAAGAGAAAAGAAAGGCAAACAAGCCGCGCACAACACGCCGCGACCGGCGCGCCCCACCCGGCAAAAGAGGCGCAAAACGGCCAAAACGCCACCCAAACGCAAAAAAGCCGAAAGAATAGGGCAAAAACATGACAAAACAGCGCCAAAATTGCATAGAAAGAGCAAAACCCCACCGCAACAATCGCCAAAAGACCGACATATCCCCACACCCCCGACAGGATCCGACGTACGCACGCAGCGACACGCCACCCCGCGGCCGATCGTCCCGACCCGCGCGGCAAAAGCTCCCGCGGTCGTGTCAA
>JAGDBW010000216.1 GCA_017958845.1 Clostridia bacterium
CCGGGCGCGCTTTTCCATCGAGTCGCCTCGGATATTGTTTTTCCACCGGAACCAAAAAGTCCGATCGGGCGTCCTCGCCTCAGAGGCGTGCCGCCCCCGTTCTCCGGGCGGCGTAGATCACCGCCGCGGCGACCGCGGGACACACGCTCTCATCAAAGGGGGAGGGGATCACATAGTCTTCCGACAGCCCGTGTTTTTCCGCACAGGCCGCAATGGCGTAGGTCGCCGCGCACTTCATTTCGTCGTTTACGGTACGTGCGCGGCAGTCCAACGCCCCGCGAAACACACCGGGAAAGGCCAGCAGATTGTTGATCTGGTTGGGCGTGTCGCTTCGGCCGCATCCGACTACCCGCGCCCCGGCGGCCAGCGCGTCCTCGCGCGCGATCTCCGGTACGGGATTCGCCAGCGCAAAGACGACAGCGTCGTTGTTCATACTTCTGACCATCTCGCCGCTGACCACCCCGCCGCGCGACACACCGATCAGCACGTCCGCACCCGTCATCGCGTCGGTCAGCGTCCCCTTGATACACCTCGGGTTGAGGCGGGGGAGCATCTGCGCCTGCGCGTCGGTCAGAGACGGCAGACCCGGCGCCAGGACGCCGTCCCGGTCGCACAGGACCAGATCCCGCACGCCGAGCCGCAGCAAGTGCTGCCCGATGGCGATACCGGCGCTCCCCGCGCCGTTGATGACACAGCGGATCCGCCCGATCTCTTTGCCCACCACTTTCAGCGCACCCAGCAGCGCCGCGCCCGCCACGATGGCGGTGCCGTGCTGGTCGTCGTGAAAGACGGGAATATCGCATATCTCTGACAGCCGCCGCTCGATCTCAAAGCACCGCGGCGCCGCAATGTCCTCCAGATTGATCCCGCCAAACGAGCCGGCCAGGAGCGACACGACCCGCACAAATTCGTCCGGGTCTTTGGTGCGTACGCACAGCGGGATCGCGTCCACACCGCCAAAGCGCTTAAACAGCGCGCACTTTCCTTCCATGACGGGCATCCCCGCCTCCGGCCCGATGTCACCCAGCCCCAGCACAGCCGTGCCGTCCGTGATGACGGCCACGGTGTTGCCGCGCCGCGTCAGCGAAAAGGAAAGGGCAGGGTCGTCCCGGATGGCCAGACACGGCTCCGCCACACCGGGGGTGTAGGCGAGCGAGCGATCCTCTTTGTTTTCCAGCGGACAGCGCAGAGCCACCTCGATCTTGCCCTGCCACTTTTTGTGCATGTCGAGCGCTTCGTTTTTCATGCCATCCTCCCGCGACAAACGATCATAATGTCGCGTTTTCTATCTTTTTGCCCGGGGGTTTTGAGCCAAAAGCTCCTTTTTTATTTCGTGTTGGCCGCGTCTGTCGGATCGCCTGTCCGATGTCCGGTCGCCTGTGCGTCCGCTTGTCCGCCCTCGGTTCCGTCGGGCCACCCCGCTGCCGGTCCGGCGTTCCGTCGGTCGTCCTCTTTTGCGCGTCTGCGCGCCCGGGCAATGTTTTCCCACGTCCGGTTCAGGATAGGAAAGAGCACTTCCAGCATCAACTCAATGCCCAGCAGTACGATATGGATGCGCGCGTGGTGCTCCACCGATTCCACGATCAGGATCGCCGACAGCACGAGCACCACCGCCGATTCCGCCATGTTCGGGATTGCCAACGGTTCCCGCCCCAGGGCTTTTACGCCCTCCGACAGTTCGCGCCCTTCCCGCAGCACCGACCACACGCCCCAGATCACCAGACACTTCGTCATATCCCCCGAGGCAAAAAAGATCATGATGACCGCGAGGACGATCGTCACCAGCCCGTCAAAGAGCGAGTACCTCCCGCTTTCATAGCTGCGCGCACAGGCGCAGACCAGGACGTCCTCCCACCCATACGCGAGCATCACGCCCCCGACCACATAGGGGATATGGCGCAGCACCTCCTCCCGGCAGAGGATGATCAGCGCCCCCGCGACGAGATACAGTACGGTTTTGATGATGATCCAACAGGTGCGGCGTTTCATATCGTCCCGTGCGGCCTCCGTTTCCAAATGGATTGTTTTCTTTTTCTATCATAGCACATTTTTGCGCGTTTGTAGACAAAAACAAAAAAATACCTACTCTTCACTTTTCCTCTCGCGCGTTACCTTCGCTCCCCGCCCCCGTCCTCCCGCCTCCGATCACACCCCCTGACCTCCGAACCCGTGCCGCCCCCACACCCGACGCTCACGCC
>JAGDBW010000217.1 GCA_017958845.1 Clostridia bacterium
GGTGCGGGGGCTCACCTTTGCTTATCCGGGCGCCGCGCCGCTCCTCTCCGATCTGTCGTTTGACGTGCGCCGGGGCGAGCGCGTGCTGCTCTTGGGCGGCAACGGGGTGGGCAAGTCCACCCTGATGCGGCTGCTCTGCGGGCGGCTCCCGCCCGCGCGCGGGTTTGTCGAGTTTGGCTATCGCGTCAGCGTCGGCTACTACGACCAGCAGATCTCGGGCCTCGACCCCGCCCGCACGGTGTGGGAGGAGATGCGCGCGGCGTTCCCCGACCGGACGGACAGGGAGCTGCGCTCGGCTTTGGCGCTGTTCTTGTTCGGCGCCGACGGCATCACGCAGACCGTCGGATCGCTCAGCGGCGGCGAGCGCGCGCGGCAGCTGCTGTGCAAACTCATGCAAAAAAAGGTCAACCTGCTGCTGCTCGACGAACCGACCAACCACCTGGACATCGCCTCCAAAGAAGCGCTGGAAGAAGCCCTCGGCGACTATGACGGCACGGTGGTGGCGGTGTCGCACGACCGCTACTTTATCGACCGGGTGGCCAGCCGCGTCATCGAGCTGGACCCCGCGGCCGACGGAGGTCTGATCGACTGCCCGCTCGAAGAGGAAGAAGGCGCCTGGTCGGTCTACACCCGCCTGCGCGACGCCCGCAGGGAGAGAGAGGACGAGGCGGCGGCGCCGAAAGAGGATACCGACGCCAAACGCCGCTACCAGGAACAAAAGCGCGAGCGCGCCAAGCGCTCCTCCGCCGCCCACCGCGAGCAGAAAGCGCGCGAGCGCGCGGACGAACTGGAAAAAGAGATCGAGCAGATCGACCGGCGGCTCGACGACCCCGCCCTCGCCTCCGACTACGTGCGGCTGTCCGAGCTGACCCGCCGCAAGGAGGAGGCCGAAGAGGAGCTGCTCGCGCTCTACGAAGAGCTGCTCTGATCCCGCCGGACGGCTCCGGACGGTCAGGACTCCGAAGCGCCGCCTTCGACCGCGCTTTCGTCCGCGCCGTTTTCGTCCTGGCCGCCGATTTCGTTTTCGTCGGCCGCGCCGTCTTCTTCGTCGGTCGCGTCGACGACCGATCCGTCGTCGGGCAGGATGGCGATGGCGTTGTAGAGCGCGTCAAAGCAGGCGCTCCCGTCCTCGTCGCGCCGCCGCGCCCCCTCGATATGCAGATAGCGCGCCGCGTCGTACTCGTAGGTGTCCAGCGCCCGCCCGTAGGCGTCGATCGAGTGCGCCGCCACCAGCGGCACCCCCTCGGCAAAGCCGACGACCAGCAGGGTGTGATACCACCCGCGGCTCGCGCGGTAGAGCTGGATGACGTCGCCGACCAGGCACTCCTCGGCCGCCACCTGCCGCCCAAAGGGGCCCTCGCCCGTGTTGCCGACGAGAAAGTTATAAAAGTAGGTCACCCCCGTCCAGGACGCGGTGCGCTCGCTGTCGGACAGATAGTACCAGCCGAACACCGGCAAAAAGTTCATGGTACAGCATCCGGCAAAGACGCACTGAGAGACAAAGTTGGTACAGTTGCCCCCGATGCCGGTATAGTCGTAGAAGAGCGGATTGCGCAAAAACGCCCACCGCCCCGCGTACGTGACGGCCCGCTCGCGGTCGTAGTTGACGACGATCAAAGCAGAATAACCTCCCCCCGTGCTGCTTTCAGTATATGTCGCGGGCGGACCGCGGGTCTGCGGGAGAACGTGTCGGCGCCCCGGCCGAAGAGCGGACGCGTCCGGCGCCTTTGAGGATATTCCGGGAATTTGGCACAAACAGAACAAGAGAACAAAAGAGAATAAAGAGTAAAAAATAAAGAAAAAGAAAACAGAAAATAAAAGCAAGGAAGAAATACAGATGATCGGATTGATCGGCGCCATGCAGCCGGAAGTGGAGGACCTGATCGCCCGGCTGGAGGACCCCGTGCGGGAGGA
>JAGDBW010000218.1 GCA_017958845.1 Clostridia bacterium
CCCGGCTCCTATCTGTTCGGGTTTTTCTACGTGCTGTACAATTTTCTCAATATCCCCATGCGCATGCAGCCGCTGGTCAAGATGCTCCCCTACGTCGTCACGATCCTCGTGCTGCTGCTCATCTCCGCCCGCAAAAAGAGAGAGACCCAGCCGCCGCAGAGCCTGGGCCTGTCCTACTTCCGCGAAGACCGGTAGCCGACCTCCGCGCCGCGCTTTCATCGGCCAAAGCGGCACATGCTCGCCGCGCCGTTTTCTCCCCTGACCGGCGTCGCACGCCCGGTCGCGCGTCGCGCTTTCGCACCCGAAAAGCAAAAAGAACCCCCCGCGCTTGTCTCAAACGCGGGGGGTTTTTCTTTTTTCGGGCACGTTTCGCTTTTCCGGCGGCCCTTCGGCCGGACGGTCGGCCTGTTTCGGCCGTCGGTTGGCCCGTCCTCGTTTTTGCGGCCTGTTTCGGCCGCGTGTCCGCTCTTTTATCCGACCCGCTCGACGCGGCACACGGCGCGGCCGTTTTCGTCGGTCGTCACCGACAGCCGCCGCCCGCCGGCGACGATGGCCATCCGCGCGGGTGTGTTGCTCTCCACGGTGATCGGGAGGACGTCGCCGAGCGAGACCGCGTAGGCGTAGGGCGCGCCGGCCTCGGCCACCGTCACGGTCAGCACCCGGCGGCGCTCGTCGGTCGGGGCGAGCTGGACGCTGTTGCGCGAGAGGGAGCCGCGCCGCTCTTCGACCGAGGCGCTGAGGGTCGTGCTGTCGAGACCGCGGTAGGTCACGCCGCCGATCATCAGCCGCTCGCCGCGCACGGGCCCGCCGATGGGCAGATCGACGATCTTTTGGTCCACCGTGGTCACGGCCCCCTCGACCTCGCCCGCGAGATCGCATCCCAGCGCGACCAGCGTGTCCCCGACGGTAAAGAAGGCCGCTTTGAGCGTCAGACCGTCGTGGATCTGTTCCTGGCAGATCACGCCGCAGCCGTCCTCCGCCGCTCCGCCGTACCACGCGCCGCGCCAGACGTCGTTTTTGGGCGATTTTGCGCAGAGGGACGCGTCGTCCTCCCACACGGCCGTCGTGCCCGGAATGCGGGCATAGTCGTACACGCCCGCCATACCGACGTACTCCCGGCCGCTCGTCATCAGACACGTGTTGCAGCCGTAGGTCATGTGGTGGCACAGCACCCCTTCGCCGTTGCACTGCTCGGCGCCCATCAGCCCCGGAGCGAGACAGCGCACGCCGATATAGCGGCCGTCGGCTTTGGCGGTCAGCGTCGCCGTACGGGGAAAATAGCGCGTCTTGTTTTCGCTGTCGGCGCCGCTCCCGATATCCCGCAAAAACTGCTCGGCCTCCTCGCGGCGCGGCAGACCGCCCACCCGGGCGAGCACCCGCAGGGCGCGGACGGTGGAGGCGCTTGAGAGCCCGCCGGGGCGCACCATCTCCCGCCCGACGCTGTGCCAGTCCGGCACGCCCGCGAGGGAGGTGCCGCGCACGCCTTCGAGCAAGAGATCCATATAGGCCTCTTTGGCCGCCGGCGGCAGGTCGTAGTCCGTGCCGTCGAGCAGATAGAACAGGGAGGCGCTCTGCTCGACAAAGCTGCGGCCGTACCCGCCCGTATACAGGCGCGGCCCGTGCTGAAAGAAACTGCCGTCGTCGCGGATGCCCTCCGCGCCGTCGGTGGCAAACTCGCGGCGGATGCGCTCCGCCAGGGCGGCAAACGCAACTTCGTCCCCGGTGAGCACCGCCAGCCGCAGGCCCACGGTGGCGATCCAGAGCATGTTGGCGCCGCTCCATTTGTCAAAGCGGGCGCGCTCGGCCTCGTATCCGCCCTGCGCGATCAGCGCCAGCGCCTCGCGCCGGTCGTCCTCGCTCATATATTCTTCGAGCAGCAGCGTCAGCGCCGACACGTCCAGCGGCAGGCCGATCTCGTTGTACCACCAGTTGTCGTTGTGGAAATGCCGGCGCAAAAAGAAGGACAGCGCGCCGAGCACCCGACAGCGCCGCTCCGCGTCGAGGCGGAAGCGTTCCAAGCCGTCAAAGCGCAGCGCCTCGCAGAGCCGCCGCGTGTGGGCGAGCACCTCCCACGAGGCGGTGGAGCGGTCGGTATAATCCACGTCGGAAAAATACCATTCGTCCCCGTCGCCGCGCACGAGAGCGGCCAGAGGGTCGGGTCTTTCTCCCCTCGGCTCGGGGGCAAATCCGTCGGTGGCGAGCAGGGTGACCAGCCGCTCTCTGTATCGCTGTGTATCCATCGTTTTCTCTTTCCGGCCGTCGGCCTTGTTTTTTTCTGCTTTTTGTATAGCATGTTTTCCGCGGACTTGTCAAGCGGGCGGCTTTCTTTTTTTTCTGCGGATGCTTTTTGCGCTCCGCCCGTCTCGCTTTTGTTCCCTCCGCTTCGCTTTCGTTTCAGCCGCGGTTTTTTCGCGCGCCCGGCCGCGGATATTTTGCGGTTTTTCGATTTGTTTTCGCGCGCGTTTGTTTACTTTACCGCTCGTTTATGATATAATAAGGGCATCATACAATACGCAAAAAAAGCGCCCCGCCCGCCGCCCGACCGGGGGAAAAGACGGACCGACGGCGCTTTCCTTTGCGACCGAGGACGGTCGACGCCCGACCGGGAAAGGACGCCATGGATCACTTTACCCTCAAGAGCCCCTTTTCGCCCACCGGCGACCAGCCGCAGGCCATCGACGCGCTCTGCGACGGCATCAAAAGCGGCTACCCCTGGCAGACCCTGCTCGGCGTGACCGGATCGGGCAAGACCTTTACGATGGCCAACGTCATCGCCCGCGCCAACCGGCCGACCCTGATCCTGGAGCCCAACAAGACCCTCGCGGCGCAGGTCTGTACCGAGATGCGCGCGTTTTTCCCCGACAGCGCGGTGGAGTATTTCGTTTCCTACTACGACTACTACCAGCCCGAGGCCTACATCCCCGGCCGGGATATGTATATCGAAAAGGACGCCCTGATCAACGACGAGATCGACAAACTCCGCCACAGCGCCACCTCGGCCCTCTTTGAGCGGCGGGACGTCGTCATCGTGGCGTCGGTCTCCTGCATCTACAGCCTGGGCGACCCCCTGGAATACAAAAACCTGCACGTCTCCGTCCGCCCCGGACAGCGCATGGACCGGGACGACTTTATCCGCCGCCTCGTCTCCATCAGCTATGAGCGAAACGATCTGTCTCTCACCCGCGGAAAGTTCCGCGTCCGCGGGGACGTGGTCGAGGTCGTCCCCGCCTCCGAATCCGACAAGGCCGTGCGGGTCGAGTTTTTCGGCGACGAGATCGAGCGGGTCACCCAGCTGCACATCGTCACGGGCGAGGTGCTGATGAATCTGCGCTACGCCCTCTTCTTTCCCGCGACCCACTACGCCGTCTCCGACGAGCGCCGCGAGGCGGCGCTGGCCGAGATCGAGCGGGAGATGATCGAGCGCGCGGAGTGGTTCCGCTCGCAGAACAAACTCATCGAGGCCCAGCGCATCACCGAGCGCACCCGCTACGATCTCGAGATGCTGCGGGAGATCGGCTTTTGTTCGGGGGTGGAGAACTACTCACGGGTGCTCTCCGGCCGCGCGCCGGGCTCCACGCCCTACACCCTGCTCGACTACTTTCCGCGCGACTTTCTGCTCTTTGTCGACGAGTCGCACGTCACCCTGCCGCAGGTGCGCGGCATGAGCGGCGGCGACTTTGCCCGCAAAAAGAATCTGGTGGACTACGGTTTTCGCCTGCCCTCCGCCTACGACAACCGGCCGCTGTTCTTTGACGAATTCCTCTCCAAACTCAACCAGACCATCTGCGTCTCCGCCACGCCCGGCCCGTTTGAAAAGGAACACAGCGTCCGCGTGGCCGAACAGCTCATCCGCCCGACGGGCCTGATCGACCCCGAGGTGTTCATCCGCCCGATCGAAGGGCAGGTGGACGACCTGATCGGCGAGATCCGCGCCGTCACCGAAACGGGCGGGCGGGTGCTTGTCACCACATTGACCAAGCAGATGGCCGAGGACCTGACCGAATACCTGGCCACCCACGCCATCAAGGTCAAGTATATCCACCACAACGTCGAGACCATGGAGCGCATGGAGCTCATCCGCGACCTGCGGCTGGGCGTGTTTGACGTGCTGGTGGGCATCAACCTCCTGCGCGAGGGGCTGGACATCCCCGAGGTCCGGCTGGTCGCCATCCTCGACGCCGACAAGGAGGGGCTGCTCCGCTCCGAGACGTCGCTGATCCAGACCATCGGCCGCGCGGCGCGCAACGTCGGCGGGCGGGTCGTCATGTACGCCGACGTCCTCACCCGCTCCATCCGCGCCGCGGTGGAGGAGACCAACCGCCGCCGCCGCATCCAGCAGCAGTACAACGTCGACCACGGCATCACCCCCAAGACCGTCGAAAAAGCCGTGCGCGACGTCATCGAACTGGGCAAAAAAGAAGAAAAGAAACTCCCCGAAAAGACAAAGAAACTCACCCGCGCCGAGCGCGACCGCCGTATCGCCGAACTGACGACCGAGATGCGCCGCGCCGCCGCGCGGCTGGACTTTGAGCGGGCCGCCGCCCTGCGCGATCTCATCCGGGAGCTGAGCGACGAGCGCCCGCCCGCCGGCCGCTGATCCCCGCCTATCCACTCACACAAGAAAGAGTAAGTCATGCCGTCCAAACAGATCATCATCAAGGGCGCCCGCGTCCACAATCTCAAAAATATCGACGTCACCCTCCCGCGCGACCGTCTGGTGGTGCTGACCGGCCTCTCCGGGTCGGGCAAGTCCTCGCTGGCCTTTGACACGCTGTACGCCGAGGGACACCGCCGTTTCGTCGAGTCGCTCTCCTCCTACGCCCGGATGTTCCTCGGCCAGGTGGACAAGCCCGACGTCGACCAGATCGAGGGCCTCTCGCCCGCCATCGCCATCGACCAGAAGACCACGTCCCAAAACCCGCGTTCCACCGTCGGCACGGTCACCGAGATCTACGACTATCTCCGTCTGCTCTACGCCCGCATCGGCATCCCGCACTGTCCCGTGTGCGGCAAAGAGATCCGCCAGCAGACCCAGGACCAGATGGTCGACGCGGTCATGGCCCTGCCCGAGGGGACGCGCTTTATGGTGCTGGCCCCGGTCGTCCGCGGCAAAAAAGGCATGCACGAAAAGGTCTTTGACGACGCCCGCCGCAGCGGCTTTGCCCGCGTGCGGGTGGACGGCGCGCTCTACGACCTCTCCGAGGACTTTTCGCTGGACAAAAACAGCAAGCACTCCATCGACGTCGTGGTCGACCGGCTGGTGATGCGCCCCGACGTCCGCGCCCGCCTCTCCGAGTCCATCGGTCAGGCCCTCGCCCGCGCCGACAACCGCGTGTGCGTCGCGGTGATCCCCCGCGAGGGCGAGGAGGCGCCGCCGGAGATGGAACTCTCCGGCAGCTACGCCTGCGAGGAGCACCGCGTCAGCTTCGGCAAGCTCGAGCCGCGCATGTTCTCTTTCAACAACCCCTTCGGCGCCTGCCCCCACTGCGCGGGGCTGGGCGACCTTTCGACCATCCTGCCCGCCAAACTCATCCCCGACCCCTCGCTCACCCTCAGACAGGGCGCCGTCGCCTGCAACGGCTTCAAGACCATGGACGAAGAGGGCTGGTCGGGGCCGCTGGTCGCCATGGCGCTCGAGCCGTTCGGCTGTACGCTCGACACGCCCCTGCGCGACTTTCCGCCCGAGGCGATGCAGGCCCTGATGTACGGCACGGGCGCCAAACGCTACCACGTCACCCGCTACTTTGACCGTGCCGCCCACGAGCAGACCGTCGCCTACGAGGGCGTCATCCCCACCATCGAACGCCGGGCCAAGATGTTCGGCGAAGAGTACTACCGCCAGTTTGCCGAGGAGACGCCGTGCCCCGAGTGTCACGGCCGACGGCTCAACCCCATGGTCCTCTCGGTCACGGTCGGGGGGCTCAACATCGACGAGCTCACCCGCCTGTCGGTCGAGCGCTGCGAGGCCTTTTTTGCCGGGCTGACCCTGACCCCCACCGAGTCCGAGATCGCCCGCGATATCCTCAAGGAGATCCGCGCCCGCCTGTCCTTTCTGCGGCACGTCGGGCTGGAATATCTGACCCTGGCGCGCAAGGCGGGTTCGCTCTCCGGCGGCGAGGCCCAGCACATCCGGCTGGCCACGCAGATCGGCTCGGCCCTGGTCGGGGTGATGTATATCCTCGACGAGCCCAGCATCGGCCTGCACCAGCGCGACAACGGAAAACTCATCTCCACCCTCAAGGACCTGCGCGACCTGGGCAACACGGTCGTCGTGGTGGAGCACGACGAGGAGACCATCCGACAGGCCGACTATGTGGTGGACGTCGGCCCCGGCGCCGGCATCCACGGCGGCGAGATCGTCGCCTGCTGCACGCCCGACGAGGTGGCGCGGTGCCCGCGCTCGATCACGGGCGACTATCTGGCCGGCCGCCGCCGCATCCCCGTACCGGCCGCCCGCCGGCCGGGCAACGGACACGTGCTGCGCGTCGTGGGCGCGAGAGAACACAACCTCAAGGACATCACCGTCGAGTTTCCGCTCGGCTGTTTCGTGTGCGTGACCGGCGTCTCCGGCTCCGGCAAGTCCTCGCTGGTCAACGGCATCCTGCGCAAGACCCTCTTGCGCGACCTCAACCGCGCCATCACCTATCCGGGCGACTGCGACCGCGTGGAGGGGCAGACCTACGCCGACAAGGTCATCGACATCGACCAGTCCCCCATCGGCCGCACCCCGCGCTCCAACCCGGCCACCTACACGGGGCTCTTTACCGACATCCGCGACCTGTTTGCCAAAACGCCGGTCGCCCGTGCGCGCGGCTACACGCCCGGCCGCTTCTCCTTCAACGTCAAGGGCGGACGCTGCGAAGCCTGCGAGGGCGACGGCGTCAAGTGCATCGAGATGCACTTTCTGCCCGACGTGTACGTGCGCTGCGACCAGTGCGGCGGCACGCGCTACAACCGGGATACCCTCGACTGCCTCTACAAGGGAAAGAACATCTCGGACGTGCTCAACATGACGGTCGAGGAGGGGCTCTCCTTCTTTGACGGTCTCCCCGCCATCACCCGCAAGCTGCAGACCCTCTTTGACGTCGGGCTGGGGTACGTACAGATCGGCCAGTCCTCGACCA
Source organism: Clostridia bacterium (assembly GCA_017958845.1). Classification (GTDB taxonomy): domain Bacteria; phylum Bacillota; class Clostridia; order Oscillospirales; family CAG-272; genus UBA1740. The sequence continues at coordinate 7,125 of JAGDBW010000218.1, forward strand.
CCCTCTCCGGCGGTGAGGCCCAGCGGGTCAAACTGGCCACGGAGCTGGCCCGCCGCAGCACCGGCAAGACGGTGTATATCCTCGACGAGCCGACCACGGGCCTCCATTCCGAAGACGTCAAAGCCCTGATCGCCATCCTTCAGCGGCTGGTCGACGCGGGCAACACGGCCATCGTCATCGAGCACAACCTCGATCTGATCAAATGCGCCGACTATCTCATCGACCTCGGCCCCGAGGGCGGCGAGCGCGGCGGCCGGGTGATCGCCTGCGGTACGCCCGAGCAGGTGGCCCGCACCGAGGGCTCCTACACCGGCCTCTATCTGCGTGAAAAACTGGCCGAAGCCCCCGCACCCCCCGCCCGCGGGAAAAAAGAAGCCGACGGCGCAAAAAAAGCGCCCGCCGCCCAAAAGAGATCCGCACCCGCCGGCGAAGGAGAAAAAAAGGCCCCCGCCCCGCACAAGCAAAAAGAAACCGGCGCCGCGTCCGCCAAAAATGAAAAAAAGCCCGTCCCCGACACACGCGAAAAGCGCGCGAAAAACAAAAAGACCGACGCCTGACGCCCGACCGTCCCTCGCGCTTTCCGTTTTTCTGTCCTTCGCCCTACCCGACCTTGAGCAGAGGATCGCCGTATGAATTTTCTGTTTGCGCTTTTGACCCTGTTTTTCGCGGGCAGCGTGTTCGGATGGCTGCTGGAGCTCTTTTACCGCAAGTTCTTTTCTTCCTCCAACCCCGAACACAAGTGGGTCAACCCCGGCTTTCTGACCGGTCCGTGGGTGCCCATCTACGGTTTCGGTCTGGTCGCGCTGTACCTCTTGTGCCGCGTCGATCTGTCATTTGTCAGCCCCCTGTGGCTCCGCCGCGTCCTGCTGTTCGCCCTGATGGGGCTTTCCATGACCCTCATCGAGTTTGTCGCCGGGCTCATCTTTATCCTCGGCCTCCACGTGCGGCTGTGGGATTACAGCAACCGGCCCGGAAACATCAAGGGCATCGTCTGCCCGCTCTTCTCCTTTTTCTGGACGCTGCTCTCCGTCGCCTTTTTCTACCTCGTCTATCCCGTCGCCGACTTTGCGGTCGGCTGGGTCGGGGCGCATCTGCCGTTTTTGTTTGTCGTCGGGCTGTTCTACGGCGTGTTTTTGGTGGATTTTTGCTCCGGTATCCACCTGCTCGCCCGCCTCAAACGGTTTGCAAACGACAATCGCCTCATCCTGCGCTTCCAGCAGTTTCGTTTGGACGTGCTCCGCACCGTCCGCGGCCGCGCCCGCGTGCGCCACTTCCTGTTTTCGCTGCTCAGCGAGAGCCGTCTGGCCGAGGCCATGCGCGCCTACCGCGAGCGCTATCCCCTGTCTCTCTCCCGCCGCAAAGGCGCGGCGGACGCGGACGAGCCGCCGGAGGGGATCTGTGAGACGGTCGTCCCCGCCGACCCGACCGACGCGCCCGCCCGGGCGGGAGACGCTCCGAAAGACGCCGCCTCCGAAAGTTCCGCACCCTCCGAACATCCCGCCGCCCCCGCGGCGGCTCCCGATCCCCCCAACGTCAAAGACGACCCCTCCCCCCGCCGTCCGCTGACGCTCGGCGACGCCTTTGCGCGGCTGTCGGACGAGCCGACCGCCCCGGACGGACCGCGGACAGACCCGCCCGCTCCGTCCGACATGCCCTCCGACCCCGCTCCCGCGCCTTCCGGTTCCCCCGCGACCATACCTCCGACAGGAGACGAACAGACATGAAAATACCGTTCCAAAAGAAAAACCCCCTCGCCATCCCCCCCACCTACGGTACCGCCGCCTCCGCGGGCGCGGAC
>JAGDBW010000219.1 GCA_017958845.1 Clostridia bacterium
GGTCGCCGTAGCGGAAGGTCTGCCACATCGAGGCGTTTCCGCTGTAGGTGGCGTAGGGAACGTAGCCGGGGATGTCAAAGGTCTTTACGCTGGTGGTCTGGCGCTCGCCCGCCGCGTTGTAGACGACGACGGAGCAGACGGCACGGATGGAGCGGAAGTTGTAGTTGGCGACGGTGACGGTCACCTGTTTGTCCGAGCCGGAGAGACCGGAGAGGGTGCGCACTTGTCTGCCGCCGGCGGTGTAGACGATGCTGCCGACGTCGAGGTCGGTGGCGCGGGTGGTACCCGCGGTGGAGGTATTCTTTTCGACGGCCTGGATCTTGGGCAGGGTGGAGCCGCGGGCGGTGAACTTGTAGTTCTCCTCCCACTTTTCACCATGGCCGAAGTAGTTGTAGCAGAACTCGACGTCGGTGTGGTATTCGGGGCCGCCGACGTTCTTGTTGTCTTTGGCGCCGATCTGGACGGCGACGCCGCCGCCGTTGAACCAGTTGTAGTTGATGTGTACGTCGCTGATGCCGCCGCCGAACTCGGACTGCATGATGATGCAGGAGTTGGTGGTATTGATCTTGGTGAGCATGGCGTCAAAGCGGTTGCCGAAATAGTAGACGTGGTCGGTGGACAGGCCGTTGCCGTGGCCGTCGTCGACCGTAAACTGGACGCAGTCGGGGTGCGGGTTGCCGCCGTTGAGACCGCCGTCGCAGAAGTAGCAGCCGACAAAGTACTGGCCGCTGAAGCCCTTGACGTGGTCGGCCTGGCACTGGTGGAGGAAGCAGCGCTTCATGGTGATGTTGAAGCCCGTGACCTGCGAGGAGGTGGAGCCGACGAACTCGCCGTCGAGCAGCACCACGCGCGTCTGGTCGGCCAGCCGACGGGTGAAAACGCAGGTGCTGATGTCGGCCATGGCGTTGATGTAAAAGTCGCGCAGCACGATGCTGTTGGTCGGGTTGTTGACCGTCATCAGCACCTTTTCGCCTCCTTCGTCGAAGGAGATGGAGCCGTGCTCGATCTTGAAGCCCTCAAAGCAATAGTTGTAAAGCGCGGCGGTCGTGGAGTTGATGGTGTAGGTCCAGCCGCCGCTGCCCGCGGACTTTTTGGGGACGAGGGGGTATTTGACTCCGAAGTCCACCAGATCTTCGTAGGCGCTGACGTAGCCGGTGTTGGAGTAGTCGGGCATCACGTAGTCGGTGGGGATCTCGGCCGCCGAGGCGGGCATGACGCCGTCCTCAAACCAGTCGGCCGCGTTGTCGCTGTAGCGCGAGCCGTAGGTGGTGTCGACGGAGGAGGTCACCGTCCGGGTCAGACCGAAGGCGCTCGCCTGCGTCACCGTGAGGACGGCGAGAAGCAGCAGCGCCGACAGAACAATAAGTTTGTTTTTGATCTTCATGGTGTTTCCTTCCTTTTTCGGGGCGGAGCCCCGAAACCGTGATATGAAAAGACCGGGAAAGAGAAGACGTCAACGACGGGGATGGATCAAAAAGAAAGATAACCTCCGGATAGTCTTTCTCCTATACTATCTTATCTTATCTCGTTGTATATGTCAATGCCGATTTGCGGGCGGAAGTGTAGAATTTGGGTCTTCTTTTTTGGACGATTTGGCCAAGCGCACGGATCGCGCCTCCTCTCCATACTCTGTAATGAAGTCTAACGGCGGCACGGACCGCCGACCGGGAGGTAGGGATGAGCGATCGAAGAGAGGGAGACCGCGGCATCGGCGGCGGGGAAACGACGGGGCGGAGCGTGTGCGACGAGGGAGCTGTGCGGCGCTGCTTTGACGCGGAGGCGCGGGCGGCGTGGACGGCCGCCAAAGAACGGGGACGGCTGTGCGAGGCGCAGGCCGACGCGGTGGCGCGGGGGCTCGGCGCCTTTGGCCGCTCGTGCGGGGCCGGGTGGTTTGCGTATCGGGTATGCCCGCCGGGCGGCGAGCCGGCCGAAAAGTATGAGCCGCTCGCGCCGGGGCCGGAC
>JAGDBW010000220.1 GCA_017958845.1 Clostridia bacterium
CGCGTCCTGCGCCTCAAAGAGCGAGACGAGATCAAAAAAGCGCTCGGCGCCTCCGTAGTATTTGACAAAATCGTTGCCGCTCCCGCAGGGATAGCAGGAGAAGGAGGCGTTGGGAAACCCGAGGGTCCCCTCGGCCACTTCGTTGATGGTGCCGTCGCCGCCGCAGGCGTAAAACCGCATGGGCTCGCCGCTCTCCCGGCAGCGCAGACGCACGTAGCGGGTGGCGTCGCGGGGGGCGGTGGTACGGTAGAGCTCGCAATCGTAACCGGAGACGGCTTCGACGGCGCGGCTCACGACGGGAGTCGCGTCTCGTTTGCCGGCGGCCGGATTGACGATGAAGATGTGCTTCACGATGGGAGAGTCCTTTCTTTTTTTGGACGTTGGCGCTCGGGCTGGGGGCTTTTTATCTTATGTTCTCAATCTTCGGATTCGGGCTGTCCGTCGCTGACGGGGATGACCGTCCAGCCGTGGGTGCGCAGCGAGTCGGTGAGCAGATCGCAGTCGGCGGACACGATCTGAAAGCGGTGTCCTCTGTCGGAGATCTCGATGGCCACGGGCGAGAGCTCGCGCACCACGCGGTCGGAATCGCGGGAGAAGGCCATGCGCGTGTAGGGCCGGCGGTCGCGGAAATAGCAGATGAGACGGTCACCGGTCAGGTACAGATAGCCGTTGCGGGACGTGTTGTCGACCGAGACGTTGGCGGATACGGAGAGATGGACGGGGGCGTCGATCTCCTCCTCTACCCCGCGGTAGCGGAGATCGGAGACCCACAGAGAAACGGCAAAGGTCACCGCGCCGGCCAGCGCGCAGGCGGCGCCGCCGATGGCGCCCCACGCCGCGGCGTGGGCGACGCCGAGGATGGACAGTATCCCCCACAGGGTCAGGAACACTGCCGCGCCGAGGAGCAGCGACAGCACGCGGACGGAGGGGGTCACGTAGTGTTTCATGAAACGATCCTTTCTATATCGGGTCATGGGCGGAGGGCAGGTCGATGGCTGCTTTGGCCGCCTGGGAAAGCTGGAGACGACGCGGCACGAGGTAGGTGCGGCCGTCGCGCACGAAGCGCGCGCCGGTCTGCTTGAACCGGAAGGCGACGCCGGCCTCGGCGCACTGTCGCCGCAGGTCCAGCACCCACGCGTAGTCGCAGGGGCGCGCGTCGGGGCCGCTCTCGCCGCCGACGGTGACCGACTCGATCTGACGCCCCAGGTAGGGGGAGAGGTCGATGCGTCCGAGCAGGGGCTCGCAGATGACCGAGCGGTGACGGGCGGGAAGAGCGAGCAGCGCCCGCATACGCGCCTGTGCGACCTCGGCGCACTCGACGGTGGCGCAGATCCGCACGTTGTGCCATCCGCTCTCCCAGTCGGGCGGCAGACAGGCGTGGGCGCGCTCGACGCGCTTGGTGATGATGACGAAGGTCAAGTCGTCCCGCTGTCGGATCATCTCCCAGGCGGGAGGACGCCACGGGTCGGCCAGATCGAGAAAAAAATCGGAGGTGAGACACGTGTAGACGACGCTGCCCGACGGCAGGACGTATCGTCCCGCGGCGTCGCGGCGCACGGGCAGATCAAAGGTCGAGGTCGGCGCGGGCACGGCGGGATCGCGGCCGACCGCCTCATCCCGGCGGTAGACGTAACAATGCGCGCAGCCGGGCGAATAGCGGACGCAGCCGTGCCAGGGGTTCCAGATCGTGTCCATGCGGCACCCTCCTCTGCGGCGTATCGGGGCGGACCGTCCGCCCTCCGGCGGAGGCCCGGAACACGGGACGGCGGGCCCCGGCGGACAAAAGAATACAATACACAAGTATATAGTATAGCACCCCCGAACGAAGATTGCAAGTGCGACGTGCGCGCGGGGGAGAAAAAACGTGTTTGGAGCGGGGTGATCCGAAAAGAAAACGAAAGAAAACAGGAGAAATCGGCAGGTTGGGGCAAAAAATTTTGATTTTTTCGTTTTTTTGCTCCGAAAAGACTTGACAAGCTCGAGGAAGCGATGATATAATGGGCGCGTTCGCAACAGACAAGGGGCGCCGTGCGCCCACATCACAACGGAGGAAACAAAACGTATGTCCACTTTTATGGTCAAACCCGCCGACGTCGAGCGCAAATGGTACGTCATTGACGCCGCGGGCAAGCCTCTCGGCAAGACCGCCGTCAAAGCGGCGGACATCCTGCGCGGCAAACACCGCCCGGAATTTACCCCTCATGTCGACTGCGGTGAGTTTGTCATCATCATCAACGCCGACAAAGCCGTGCTGACCGGCAAGAAACTCGATCAGAAATTCTACCGTCGTCACTCCTGGTATATCGGCGGTCTCAAAGAGACCTCCTACCGCACCCTGATGGCCACCCGCCCCGAGCTGGCGATGGAAAAAGCCGTCAAGGGGATGCTCCCCCACAACTCCATCGGCGACAAGGCCTTTACCCGTTTGAAAGTCTACGCCGGCCCCACGCACAAGCAGCAGGCGCAGCAGCCCGTTGCACTTGACTGAGATCGAGAGGTAATCACAGATGTATACGAGCGCTAAACCTTATTTTTACGGCACCGGCAGAAGGAAAAAATCCATTGCGCGCGTGCGTGTGTATCCCGGCACCGGTTCGATCGTCATCAACGGCCGCGGCATTGACGAGTACTTTGGTCTGGAGACCCTGAAGCTCATCGTCAACCAGCCCTTTTCGGTCACGGACACCATCGGCAAGTTTGATATCGTCGCCAACGTCAGAGGCGGCGGCTTTTCCGGACAGGCGGGCGCGATCCGTCACGGCGTCGCCCGCGCGCTGATCACGGCCGACGAGACCTACAAGCCCCTCCTGAAAAAGGCGGGACTGCTGACCCGCGACCCTCGTATGAAAGAGAGAAAGAAATACGGCCTCAAAGCCGCCCGTCGCGCGCCTCAGTTTTCCAAGAGATGACAGACACCCGCAACGCTTTCGCCCCGGCGAAAGCGTTGTTTTTTTGTCCGAAGCGAACGGCGCGGTCGGGACCGGCAAGGCGGCCCACTGCCGGCGGACGGCGTCGGCCGGGCGCAGACGCGGGCCCCG
>JAGDBW010000221.1 GCA_017958845.1 Clostridia bacterium
ATGGGGACGACGGGACAGAGTGACCGGCCCGACCGCGGCGAAACAAAAAAACCGAAAAAGAGAGACACGACCGATATGGCTATGCGTATCATCACCGGCGCGGCGCGCGGCACAAAGCTGGAGACCCTGGAGGGGGAGGCGACGCGCCCGACCTCCGAGCGGGCGAAAGAAGCGATCTTTTCTTGCCTGCAGTTCGATCTCGAAGGGCGGACGGTGCTGGACCTGTTTGCCGGTTCGGGGCAGATGGGACTGGAGGCCCTCTCGCGCGGAGCGGCGTCCTGTATGTTTGTGGACAGCTCGCCCGACGCCATGGCGGTGGTCAAGGAAAACGCCAAAAAGACCGGCTTCTTTGACCGCTGCCGCTATCTCATCTCCGACTACCGCAGCTATCTGCGCAAGGCCGCGGGGCGCGACCGCTATTCGCTCGTCATCCTCGACCCGCCCTACGCCGACCGCTCGGTGGGCGACTGCCTCGCGCGCATCCTCGCGGCGGAGGTGGCTGTCCCGGGCTGTATGATCGTGTGCGAGTCGGGCGAGGAGGACGTCTTTGCGGGGCGGGAAGAGCTGGCCGCGCGCTTTGTCGAGACCAAACGCGGCAAGTACGGCCCGGCCTATGTGCGCATCCTCTCGCTGCGCCCGTCTGAGACGGAATTCTGACGCGGCAGGCGCCCCGAGCGCCCCGCAGAACAAGAAAGGAGACCCGCCATGCCGACCTACCGCCACGCGCTGCTGCCCGGTTCTTATGACCCGCCCACCGTGGGACATCTGGACGTCATCCGACGCGCCTGCTCGCTTTCTGAGCGGGTGACGGTGGGGGTTTTTGTCAATCCGGACAAAACTTGTTTGTTTTCGCCGCTGGAGCGGGTGACGCTTTTGCGTCTCGCCTGCGCCTCGATGCCGCAGGTGACGGTCATCTGCGACGAGGGGATGGTCTACCGCTACGCCCGCGAGCACGGATGCGATATCATCATCAAGGGATATCGGGATCAGGACGACTTTTCGTACGAGTACCGGATGGCCCGGTTCAACGCCGACCACGCCCTGGTCGAGACGCGGCTGCTGGAGGCCGACCCGATCCTGGCCAACGTCCGCTCCACCGAGGTGCGCCGACGGCTGGAGGCCGGAGAGCCGATCGACGAACTGGTCCCCCCCGCCGTCGCGGACGAGATCGCGCGGCTCCTCCGCGCCAAAAAACCGCTGCCCTGACGGCGGTTTTTTCTTTTTTCCGGCGGGCGGCGAAAACGGCGGCAAAAGCGGCGCGGAGCGAGCGGCGAAACCGGCGCGGCGCGGGCGGCGCGCCTCTCCCTGCGGCGGCGCCGCTTTTTTTTGCGGCGGGGCGGCATGCAGCTTTTGTTTGCCGTCTTGACTTTTGGGAGGGGCGCGTCTATAATAATAGTATTGTTTTTGCGTTCGCGCGCGAGCGCGGACGGACGAGCCGGAGCTTTGACGGCGGGGCTTCGCGGAAAGACGCACTTTGATTTCGCTTTTTTGCGGGCAGTCGCCGTCGGCCGTCGCCGTTTGACGGCGGATCGCTCGCCGGTTTCGCCCTTTCGCCGTTTGACGGCGGATCGTTTTCGGCTGTTATGATCTCACACTGATCTCACATAGAAGGACAAAGATATGAACGACAAGATCCAGGCGCTGCGCGAGCGCTTTGCCGCCCGGCTGGCGGCGGCCGAGACGCCCGAGCAGATCGAAGAAGTGCGCGTGACGTTTTTGGGCAAGAAGGGGCCGGTGGCCGACCTGATGACCGAGCTGCGCGGTGTTGACGGCGCCGAAAAGGCGCGGCTGGGACAGCTCATCAACACCGTCAAGGCCGAGTTTTCCGCCGCGGTGACCGCGGCCGCGGAGGCCCTGCGCAAGGCGGCGATCGACGCGCAGATCCGCCGCGCCCGCCTCTACAACCCGTCGCTGCCCACCGAGCCGCAGCGCGGCTCCTACCACCCCATCACGCTGATCCAGCGCGAGGTGGAGAGCGTGTTTGCCTCCATGGGCTTTGTGATCGAGGACTATCCCGAGGTGGTGGACGACTATCACTGCTTTGAGGCCCTCAATATCCCCAAGCACCACCCCGCGCGGGACATGCAGGACACCTACTATCTCGACAACGGCCAGCTGCTCAAGACCCACACCTCGGCGGCGCAGAACTATATCATGAAGAAGTACGGCGCGCCCCTGCGCGCCATCTTCCCCGGTCGGTGCTTCCGCAACGAGGCCATCGACGCCTGCCACGAAAACACCTTTTTTCAGATGGAAGGCATCATGATCGACGAGGATATCTCGATCTCCAACCTCATCTACTTTATGAAAAAGATGCTCTCCGAGGTCTTCAGGCAGGATATCCGGGTGCGGCTGCGCCCCGGTTTCTTCCCCTTTGTGGAACCGGGGTTTGAGCTCGACATCTCGTGCCTGATCTGCGGCGGAGAGGGCTGTCCCTCCTGCAAGAACTCCGGCTGGCTGGAGCTGTGCCCCTGCGGCATGATCCACCCCAACGTCCTGCGGGCGGGCGGCATCGACACCGACAAGTACACCGGCTTTGCCTTTGGGCTCGGGCTGACGCGCCTGGCCATGATGAAGTACGGCGTGGGCGATATCCGCGACTTTAACGGCGGACAAATGAAAGCCCTCGCACAATTCTCCGGCCGATAAAGGAGGGAAAGAGATATGATCGTATCCATGAACTGGATCGGCGACTTTGTCGATCTGTCGGGCCTGGACAAGCGGGCCCTGATCGCGCGCTTTACCCTCTCGACCGCCGAGGTGGAGGAGATCATCGAAAAAGGAGCCGACACCGACCGGGTGGTGATCGCCCGCGTGCTGTCGGTCGACGCGCACCCCTCCTCCAAAAAACTGCACCTGCTCAAGATCGACGTCGGCGAAGCCGAGCCCGTCGACTGCGTGTGCGGCGCGCCCAACGTGCGCGAGGGGATGCAGGTCGCGTTTGCCCGCGAGGGCGGCCGCGTGTGCGGAAAGCCCATAGGCGAGGCCGTGATCGCCGGCTGTGTCTCGCGCGGTATGTGCTGCTCGGAGGCCGAGCTGGGCATCGGAGCGGACAACAGCGGGCTGTGGGAAGTCCCGGACGAGTGGCCGGCCGGCACGCCGCTCAAGGTCGCCTATCCGGTCGAGGACATCCTCTTTGAGGTGGACAACAAGTCGCTGACCAACCGCCCGGACCTGTGGGGCCACTACGGCATCGCCCGCGAGTTTGCGACCCTGTC
>JAGDBW010000222.1 GCA_017958845.1 Clostridia bacterium
CAGGTCGGCTCGGAGTCGATGATCCAGTCGCTCGACACGTGCGTATGTCCCTGCGGCTCTCTCTCATCGAGCACGGCGTGGCAGACGGTGCACTCTCTGTATTCTTTGGCGCCGTCGCCGCTCAGTTTCCATTCGCCCGGGGTCTGTTCGCCGGTCGCGGGGATCTCTTCGGCCTCCTCCTGCTCGCAGACCGAACATTTGCGGGTCTTGCGGCCGGCGCTCGCGCAGGTGGCGGCGGTTTCGGTCGTCCATTCGCTCCACTCGTGGGCGTGGGTCGGCGCGGGCGTGACGACAAACAGCGAAAAGCTGTCGATCTCAAAGACCAGCTTGCCGTCCGACACTCTCGGGACGATCCGGGTGGCTTCGCCGTCGTGGATGTGGAACACCACGTACCGATCGAGCGGCAGCTCCGCCGTCTTCATCTCGATGGAGACGGTGACGGGGTGATCGACGCTGATCTCCTCGCCGTCCTCTCCGACGATGGAGATATCGACGGCGTAGGTCTCGATGCCCTCGTCAAAGCCGTAGGTCTCGCGGACCAGCGACAGGGCGGCGTCCTTGTCGGCTTCGGCGACGGGTTTGACCTCGACCGTTCCGCTCACACCCTCCAACCCGGCCACTTCGACCGCGCAGGGAAGAAGGGAGGACAAATCGGTGCCGTCCACTTCGATCTGTCCGTTTTTGATCTTCGACATATCGCACGCCGACAGCGCAAAGGCCGCGATCAGCAAAAGGGCGAAAACCAGAAACACTCTTTTCATACTCTTCTCCTTGTGTGTTTTTATTAAATTCGGATGATGATCGGCATCTTTGATCGCTTGATCGTGCTCGCTCGACGACCGGACGAAAGCCGCGCGAAAGACAAGCCCGACAAGCAAAAAAAGCAACCACCGAAACCGAAAACGGTCATAGCGGCGTTGCTTTTGACAAACGAAAAACGAACGGACGGAGCGTCGGACGGAGCCCATCGGGCGATCCGATCGAAGAACAAAAACAAACGGCGTGATATCGGTGGATCAGACAAACCGCTTTCATCCCGACGCCCCCTCCGAGTTGTGTCCGGCGCGTCCGCGGACGCGCCTCCGCGCACAAACGTGCGCAAAAGACACCCGATGTTTACATTATAATCAAAAAAGAAAAGAAAAGCAACCCCTTTCGGTCGCTTTTCTTGTTTGTGTTTGCTTTCGTTTTCTCCCCGAGCAGCACCGCGTCGGCCGACGCCCGCGCGTCCGCCCCGCCGCTCAGACGTCGATGACGTTCTGATACCCCGTCAGCAACCCTTCTTTATATAGATGCGCGTCGCTGGAGAGCTGCAGGATCTTCGGATAGGTAAAGACGGACTTGCACTTGACGCTGCGGTTGTCAAACTCGATGACCGTAAAGGAAGAGTGACCAAAATCAAAATGGGTAGAAAAGTACGGATAGGGGATATCCATCACGCAGGAGAGAAACAGCAGACCGACGCCCTGATGAGCAAACAGCGCCACCCGCTTGTTGTTGTACGCCTCGGCCACGTATCCGCCCGCCTCTTTGTCGTGGCGGTATCCGAGCGACAAAAGAAAGCCGTCGGCCTCCTTTTGCATCCGCCGGATGCCCCGGCCAAAGTCAAAGGCCCGGAGCTCCTCATGCTCGTACCATCTGTCGCCGAGCGCCCGGACGGCGGGCGAGTTGAACAGATCGACGTACGTTTCGGTGTGGAACACCCAGTTTTTGCTGACCCCGTCCGGCTGAGGGACGGCAAACTCGCGCCAGGCGTGGTTTTCGCTCGCCCAGTCGAGCAGGACCGGCTCCATCCCGAGTTTCCGGCAGGTCGGCTCGGCCGTCTGCCTCGCCCGGGTCGAGGTAGAACAGTAGATCTCGTCCAGGCCGTAGAGGCCCAGTCTCCCGGCGAGCGCGGCCGCCTGTTTTCGGCCGAGCTCGGTCAGCGAATCCGGATCGTAGATCGGATCGCCGTGTCTGATAAAATACAGCAGCATGCTATCTCCTCTCTTGTGCAGACGGATCGCCCCGCCCCTCGCTGACGGATACTCCGGACGGCCGGGAGCGGGACCGCCGTCAGCCGCGCTCCGTGCGCGGTCCCGCGTCAGACGGACGCGAGAGCGGCAAACGCCGCGAGCCACGCCCGTTTGATCAGCTCGTGCCCCATCGCCGTGGGGTGTACGCCGTCCGACAGCCAGTAGGAGGGGCTCTCCAGCCGGCACGCTTCGTCAAACTTCTTCTGCAGCTCCACAAAGGGCAGACCGTGCTTGTCGGCCACTCTGCGCGCGGCGGCGGCCGTCTCCGCGACCCCCGTCCGAAACCGCGTCCAGCGGTCGGGCTGGTCCTCCCGGTCGTCGGTGGCCGAACCTCTCAGCACAAAGGGCTCCAGGATCATGATCCGGCAGTCCGGCAACTCAGCTCCGACCTCTTCGAGAAAGGCGTCGTAGACCCTTTCATAGCGGGCGAGCCCGGTGCCGTTTGCCAAGTCGATGCCGTGCCAGACGTCGTTGACGCCGATCAGGACGCTGAGAAAGTCCGGTTTCAGATTCAGCACGTCGCGCACGATCCTCGCGTAGAGATCCGGCACGCGGTTGCCGCCGACGCCGCGGTTAAAAAAGAGATATTCGCCCGGCTTTTCAAATCCCAGGTGCGCCTTGACGAGGGTGGGATAGCCGTTCCCCGCGTAGGTTTCGTTGTCGCGCGAGCGACCCGCGTCCGTGATGGAATCACCTTGAAACAAAATGATCTTTGCCATATCCGACTCCTTTTTGCGCCGGGTGCTCTCCCGGCGCGGCAGTGATATATCTCCGACTTCAAAAAAGCAGACGATCGATCCGGCGTCCGCCCGTGATCGGTCCCGCCGTCACGGAAACGCCGCGACGCGCCCGCCGATCTCCATCAGATAGTCCTTGTTTTTGAGGATCTCTGCCAGCTCAAAGGAATCCCGCGGCATCTCCCGCGTGCGGATCGCCGCGGTCGAGTACCCCCGGGCGGCGGGATGATGAAAGTCCGACCCGGCGGCCAGGATGCCGAGCCCCTTTTCCGCGGCGTAGCGGCAGGCCACTGCGTTGCGCGACAGGTGTTCCGGGTGCATATTGAACACCTCGATCCCGTCCAGCAGCGACGGATCGACCTCGGTCATCCCGTTGCGGAAAGGATGCGCCTGCAAAAAGACGCTCTTCGGCAGAGGATATTCTTTGCGGAACCGCTCCACCCCGTCCCACAGACGCCGGTAGACGTCGATCAGCATCGGCTCGTCGACGCCGTAGA
>JAGDBW010000003.1 GCA_017958845.1 Clostridia bacterium
CCCCGCGCCGGCGCGGTCCCGTCCGATCCGACGACCGAAAATAGAAAAAAATATGCGCCCGGCGGTCATATTTGACCGCCGGGCGCATATGTATGTCAGAGAGGGGACGGACTGTCGGCCCCCCGCGTCAGATCGTGTCGGGCTGCTCCTGCGGCGCGGCGTCGCCGGGGGTTTCTTTTTCGGCGAGATATTGATCGATCACGGCTCGCTCCACCTCTTTGCGAAAAGCCGCGTTGATCGGATGCACGATGTCCCTGAACCCGCCGTCCGGGATCTTAAACGACGGCATCACAATAAAGTACTTCTCGCGGGCATAGATGACCTTGATATCATGCACCGCCAGCACGTTGTCAAAGGTGACGGAGACAACAGCCTTCAACGGGCTGCCCTCAAACATCTTTCGGATCTTGATATCGGTGATCTGCATAAACGCCTCTTCCTTACCCGGAAAAGAGCCTGAAAGCACCATTCCGACATTTATAACCATATTATAAAACTACAATATTAACAAAATATTTTGAAAGTATATACAAAGTATGAATAATACAAAAGTTTCCTTTACGCCGCCGCCCGACAAACTTCCGCATCCGGCGGACGATTCCGGTACCGTTCTCGGACGTCGCGTCGCTGTGGCGGGCGCGGACGGCGTCGGCATGTACGGCGTGGCGCGCGTCGCGCTGTCGCGGGGCGTCTCGGTGTGCGGATGCGACCGGCATATCGGAGAGTACGCCCGGCGGCTGCGGCGTCTCGGCTGCAGGATCACCGAGGGGGAGACGCCGCCGCTCGAGGGGTGCAGCTCGGTCGTCTATACGGCGGCGCTGGCGGCGGATCATCCCGTCTTTGCCGCGGCCGCCCGTCTCGGTCTGCCGCTCTTTTCCCGCGCGGAGGCGCTGGCGGCCCTCATAGCCGAAATGCATCCTTCCGTCTGCGTCGCCGGCACACACGGAAAGAGCACCGTCACCGCCAGGCTCGGGCATCTGTTCGCGGCGGCAGGGCTGGATCCGCTGACAGTCTGCGGCGCGACGCCGGCAGCGGAGGGCGACCCGTTCCGCGCGGGGCAGGGCAGCGCCGTGCTCGAGTGCTGCGAATACAAACGCTCGTTTCTGTCCTTTCATCCCGACGTGGCGCTGATCCTCAACGTCGAGCACGATCACACCGACTGCTATCCCACCCTCGGGGACGTGCGTGCGGCCTTCTCGGCTTTCGTCTGCGGCAGTCGCGCCGCCGTCGTGCCCGCGGCCGAGACGTGGCTGATTCGCGCGGCGCGGGCAAACGGCGTGCCCTGTATGACCTTTTCGATGAGCGATCCCACAGCCGACGTCTCGGCGACCGACGTATACAGCGGCCCCGACGGGCACGGCATGACGGTGCTTCTCCGCGGTCGTCCCTTCTGCCGCGTCTCGCTGTGTCTGCCCGGACGCTGCAATCTCAGCAACGCCCTTGCCGCCGTCTCCGTCGCGATCACCCGTCGGATCCCTGTCTCCGTGATCGTGCCGACGCTCGCGGCGGAGCGGGGCGTGCGCCGCCGTATGGAATTCAGAGGCCGATGGCGCGGCGCTTTCTGCTACGACGACTACGCCCACCACCCGACCGAGATCCGCGCTTCGCTCTGCGCCGCGCGGGAGATGACGCGCGGCCGGCTTTTCTGCGTCTTTCAGTCGCACACCTACACGCGCACGGCCGCGCATCTCTCTGAGATCGGAGCAGCGCTCCGCCTCGCCGACCACGCCTATATCCTGCCCATATACGCCGCGCGGGAGACCGACACGCTGGGCATGAGCGAGGGACGCATCGCCGAGGCGACCGGTCCCACCGCCGTCGCCGTCCCGCGCATGGCCGATCTGCCCGCGCTCCTGGCGGCGCATCTGCGAGAGGGAGATACGTTGGTCGTGATGGGCGCGGGCGACGTCGACCGCCTGTTTTCGATGTTGCTCTGACCCTCTGTTGCCCACAAGACAAACAGCGCCCCGACCGTCCGGCCGGAGCGCTGTTCGCGTGGGTCGCTCAAAAAAGCACAAAAAACAAAAATATACAAACGGCACGGACGCCCACAGCGAGAAGGACGCTCTCAGAGCCGCGCCACGCCCGTCTTCCGGGCGGCTTCGGCCACCGCCGCGGCGACCGCGGGACACACGCCCTCGTCAAAGGGGGAGGGGATCACATAGTCCTCCGACAGACCGTTTTTCTCCGCCCGAGC
>JAGDBW010000223.1 GCA_017958845.1 Clostridia bacterium
CTTTGCGGAACATCCCTTCGCCCGAACAGGGCGCGTCCACGACCACCGCGTCAAAGTAGTCGGGCATCGCTCCGGCGAGCGTCGCCGCGTCGGTGTTGGTCACCACGGCGTTCCGCGCGCCCATCCGTTCCAGATTGGAGAGCAGAACGTCACAGCGCCGGCGGTCGATCTCGTTGGAGACGAGCAGACCCGTCTCCCCGATCCGCGCGGCCAGCTGCGCGCTCTTGCCGCCCGGCGCGGCGCACAGGTCCAGCACGCGCATCCCGGGCGACAGCGGCAGACACGCGACGGGGAGCATGGCCGACGGCTCCTGGATATAAAAGGCGCCTGCGTGGTGGAGGGGCGACGCGCCGATGTGCTCCGCACCCGCAAAGACAAAAGCGCCCTCCTCCCACGCCACGGGCGACAGCGACAGCCCCGCTCCGGCGAGCAGCCGGGCGTCGGCCGGGCGCTCACCCTTCAGCGGGTTGAGCCGCAGACCGCGCACGGGCGGCCGCTCCATCGCGGCGAGATAGTCCGACAGACCGTCGCCGAGCAGGTCCTTCATCCGTGCCAAAAAAGCCGCGTCGAGCATCCGCCCGCCTCCTTTCGCTTGCATATCCCAAAAGGCACACCGGCCGCCGGCCGCCTCACGGCCGCAAGCTACAAAACAAAAAATCCACGCTCCTATTGTACCACGCAAAGCGCCGAACAGCAAACGCCGCCCGCCATACGACCCGCCCGCCGGGGTGACCGTCCGGAAAACGCCCGCCGGGCGACCGTCCGAAAAACGCCCGCCGGCGCCGAGCCGCCCCCCGCCGTCCGCGCCGCTCCGTTGTCCGCGCCGCAAACAGGACCGCCCGCCGCAAACGGAAAAAAACGAAAAAAGCCGCCCTCCGCGCCCTTGACAAACGCCCGGCGCCGTGCTACAATCAAGACGAAAAAAGGCGCAGAAAGAGAATGGTACGCACACTCACCCGACAGAGAGGGACGCACGGCTGGAACGTCCCGCGTGAGCGCGTACGATCCGCTCCGGAGCCGCGTGCGACGAGCACGACGCGAGGCCGCGACAGAGCCGAAAGAGTGAAAAGACAAGGTGGTACCGTGCCCCGAGCACCCTTGCGTATGACGCGAGGGATTTTTTGCTTTTTCGGCAAAGCTGCTTTCAAACCCGCCCAATCCGTACAAAATCATCCAAAACCCCCTACCGAAAACGCAAAATAACCGACCTACCCCCGCGCCTCGCCGCCCCCTCCGCTCTCTTTCGCGGCGCCGCCCGCGCCAAGCAAGCGCAAAAAGAAACCAAAACAGATATATCCCCGACAACCGAAAAGGAGACAACCATGATCGACATCAAGTTTTTGAGAGACAACCCCGATCTCGTCAAAGAGAACATCAAAAAGAAGTTTCAGGACGAAAAGCTCCCCTTAGTCGACGAAGTGATCGAGCTGGACAGGCAGAGCCGCGCCGCCAAAGGCGAGGCCGACGCCCTGCGCGCCGAGCGCAACCAATGCTCCAAAGCCATCGGGGCGCTCATGGCGCAAAAAAAGACCGAAGAGGCCGCCGAGATGAAGCGCCGCGTCACCGAGAGCGCCGCCCGGCTGGCCGAGCTGGAAGCGCTGGAAGAAACACTCGCCGCCGAGATCCGGCAGCGCATGATGACCATCCCCAACATCATCGACCCCAGCGTCCCCATCGGCCGCGACGACAGCGAAAACGTGGAGGTCAAGCGCTACGGCGAGCCGGTCACGCCGCCCTTTGAGATCCCCTACCACACCGACATCATGGAGCGCTTTTGCGGCATCGACCTCGACGCCGCCCGCCGCGTGGCGGGGAACGGCTTTTATTATCTCATGGGCGATATCGCCCGCCTGCACTCGGCGGTCATCTCCTACGCCCGCGACTTTATGATCGGCCGCGGCTTTACCTACTGCGTGCCGCCGTTCATGATCCGCTCCGACGTGGTGACGGGGGTGATGAGCTTTGCCGAGATGGACGCGATGATGTACAAGATCGAGGGCGAGGACCTGTACCTGATCGGCACCTCCGAGCATTCCATGATCGGCAAGTTCATCGACGCCATGATCCCCGAAGAACAGCTCCCTCTGACGCTGACCAGCTACTCCCCCTGCTTCCGCAAGGAGAAAGGCGCGCACGGCATCGAGGAGCGGGGCGTGTACCGCATCCATCAGTTTGAAAAGCAGGAAATGATCGTGGTCTGCAAGCCGGAGGACAGCATGATGTGGTACAACCGGCTGTGGCAGAACACGGTGGATTTCTACCGCACCCTGGATATTCCCGTGCGCACGCTGGAATGCTGCTCCGGCGACCTGGCCGATTTGAAGGTGAAATCCTGCGATGTGGAGGCTTGGAGCCCCCGGCAGCAGAAGTACTTTGAAGTGGGCAGCTGCTCCAACCTGGGCGACGCCCA
>JAGDBW010000224.1 GCA_017958845.1 Clostridia bacterium
CCCGACCGAAAAAATCCGACCGTGGCTTTGGTTTGCGCGAGGGGGCGGCGGGCTTTCGGTTTTTGCGGCTCCGGCGAGCGGGCTTTTTGCGTTTGCGGTTCCGGCGGGCTTTTGACTTTTGCGGCTCCGGCGGCTCTTTTGCGCGCGGGCGCAGTTGCGCGCGACCGCAAAATGTGTTATACTGAATACCGAATCACACACCCGACAGATATCCGCCCGCCCCGCGCGGCAGACAAAAAAAGGAGTCTCCCATGTCCGACCGACTCGACCCCCGGGACTATACCGATCCCGCCTGTCCCTTCTGCACCGACGCCTACACCGACGCGCCGACCGTCCGGCGCGTGCCGATGCGCCGGATCGTCGAAAAACTGGACGAATACCTGGCCCGCGACGACTATGAGGCCGCCGGGCGGCACCTCGCCTACTGGGAGGCCGAAGCCCGCGAGGGCGGCGACAGGGAGGGCCTGCTGTCGCTGCGCCGCGCCCAGAGGGGCCTGCTCCGCAAAACGGGACAGGCCGAGGCGGCGACGGCCGCCGCCGACGAGTCGCTGGAGCTGATCGAGGAGCTGGGGCTGGGGGAGACGGTCAGCGCCGCCACCGTCACGCTCAACGCGGCCACGGTCTTTTGCGCCTTCGGGCAGGCGGAGCGGTCGGTGGAGCTGTTTGAGGCCGCGCGCCGCGTCTACCGAAAAGAACTGCCCCCGGACGATCCGCGCACGGCGGGGCTGTGCAACAACATGGCGCTGGCGCTGGCCGATCTGGGCCGCGCCGACGAGGCGCTGGCGCTCTACGACGAGGCGCTGGACGTGCTGGCGAGCGTGCCCGGCAGCGGTCCGGAGCAGGCCATCACGCATCTCAACATCGCCGACCTGCTCTCGCTCTCGGTCGGGGAGGCCGAGGAGACGGAGGCCGCCGTCGAGGCGCGGCTGGACAGAGCCGAGCGGCTGCTCGACGACCCTGCCCTGCCCCGGGACGGAAACTACGCCTTTGTATGTGAAAAATGCGCCTTTGCCTTTGCCTATCACGGGCGCTTTGCCTACGCGGAAGAACTCAAACAACGCGCAAAGGAGATCTATGATGAAGGGACTCGCGCTCGCACGAGCGTACTTTGAGGCCCACGGCCGGCCGATGCTCGACCGCGACTTTCCCGGCTGGGAAAAGAGGATGGCCGTGGGACTTGTCGGCGCGGGCTCGGAGTGCCTGGGCTACGACGACGACGTGTCGACCGACCACGACTTTGAGCCGGGGTTCTGCCTGTTTTTGCCCGACGAAGACAAGGTGGACCGCAAGACCGCCTTTGCGCTGGAGCGCGCCTACGCCCGCCTGCCGCGCGAGTTTGAGGGCCTGAGCCGCTCGCTCGTCTCGCCCGTGGGCGGCGCGCGGCGCGGCGTGATCCGCACGTCCGACTTCTACCGCGACAAGGTGGGCGCCCCGGACGGGCGTCTCTCGCCCGCCGCGTGGCTGCGTCTGCCCGATCACGCGCTGCTCGAGGCCACCGACGGCGAGGTGTTCTCGGACGGGGAGGGGACCTTTTCGTCCATCCGCGAGACCCTCTCCCGCTACCCCGAGGACGTGCGGCTCAAAAAGCTGGCGGGGCATCTCTGGCTCATGGCCCAGTCCGGCCAGTACAACTATACCCGCTGTCTCGCCCACGGCGAGACGGGCGCGGCCCAGCTGGCGATGGGCGAGTTTGTGCGGGCGACGATGCAGGTCTTCTTTTTGCTCTGCGGTCGCTATATGCCCTTTTACAAGTGGGCCTTTCGCGCCCTGCGGGAGCTGCCCGCGCCGCTCTCCGGCTACGCGGAGCTGCTCGAGACCCTGCTCACCACCGACAACGACGAGACCATGCGCGCCGTCAAAGCCGACACGGTGGAGGACCTCGCGTCGGCGGTCATCGCGGAACTGCAAAACGGGGGGCTCACCGACGCCGTCTGCGGCGACCTCGAAAAGCACGCCTATTCGGTCAACGACCGCGTCCGCGACCCCGAGGTGCGCAACCTGCACCTGCTGGCCGGGGTCTGACCGCCCGACCCCCGGCGACGCTCTCCCGCCCGCCCGGCGCAAAAAGGCGGGGCGGCTCGTATGCCGTCGAGCGGGGGCGCAGACCGTCGCGCCGACGCCGATCAAGGGGAGACGCGTCGCAGAAAAAGAGGGGCGCGGCCGCTTGTTTTTGCCGTCGGGGCTTGCGCGG
>JAGDBW010000225.1 GCA_017958845.1 Clostridia bacterium
CGCCGTCGTGCAGGTCGGCCACCAGCGCCAGCCGCCTGGGCTCGCAGGGCGCGGGGACGGCGTAGGCGGTGATGCGCAGAGGTTTGGTCTGTTTCATGGACGGTCCTTTTTTCTCCGCCGAAGAGCGGACGATCTGTGTGTAAAAGAGAATATACGGATATGAAAGGAGGATATCATCGGAATTTTGCTTTTTGTTTTATTGTTTTTGCTTTTGTTTTTTCTTTTCGGGGTCGGGGGGTTGGGTTCGGTTTTCGCGGTCTTTTGTCGCCCGGGGGCGTCTGCCCGCGCGTCGGGCGCGGGCGCGCCCTCTCGTCTCAAGCGTGGGGCGTTTTTTTGGGCGGAGAAGGAGGCGGCACGCGCCGAAGCGCGTGCCGCTGTGTGTATGGGTGCGTGATGATCAGCCGAAGTATCTCTCGAGCAGTCCGGCGAGGGCCTTTCCGTGGCGGGCTTCGTCGCGGGCCATCTCGTGGACGGTGTCGTGGATGGCGTCGAGGTTGAGCTCCTTGGCCTTTTTGGCCAGCTCAAATTTGCCTTTGGTCGCGCCGTTTTCGGCTGCGACGCGGACGCGCAGGTTTTCTTTGGTCGAGGGGGAGACGCACTCGCCCAAGAGCTCGGCGAACTTGGCGGCGTGTTCGGCTTCTTCAAAGGCCGCCTTTTCCCAATACAGGCCGATCTCGGGGTAGCCCTCGCGGAACGCCGCGCGGGACATGGCCAGGTACATGCCGACCTCGGAGCACTCGCCCTCATAGTTGGCGCGCAGGCCTTCGATGATCTCGGCGGGCGCGCCGGAGGCGACGCCGATGACGTGTTCGGCCGCCCAGGTCAGGCCCTCTTCTTTGACTTCTTCAAATTTTTCGCCGGGGACTTTGCAGCGGGGGCATCTGTCGGGGCGGACGTCGGACTCGACGATCTCTCCGCAGACGGTGCAGCGCCATTTTTTCATGATGTATCTCCTTTTTTGTTGTTGGTCGTATGGGGGGCGCGGCGGGCTCTCGCAAACAGCGCCGCCCGTCGTCGGGCGGCGCTGTCGACCCGCCGAGGTATCTCGCCTTACGGCAGGTTTTTCCAGGATTTGACCAGTTTGTCGAGTTCGGCCTGTTTGACCTGGATGGCGGTCGCGTAGAGCGTACCGATCTGGTCGGCGTTGGACTTGTAGTCGCGGGGGCTGCCGATCAGCATGCTGTGCCACTTGTACTGGTTGGCGTCGGAGCTGTTGATGCCGACGAGGTCCTCCAGGGCCTTTTCTCTCACGGAGACGATGTTCTCATAGATCATGTCGAGCATCTCCATGGTGCCGGCGTCGGAGGTGTACTTGTACTTCATGGCGTAGTTGTAGTACTCGTTCATGATGGCGCCCGAGTTTTCCGAGCAGTACTGGATCCAGGCGGAGGCGGCCTCGGGGTTCTGCGCGTGCAGCGAGATGGCGCCGCAGCGGCCGGTGTTGTGGATCAGGGTGTTGTAGTCGGCTTCCACGGACATTTTGGGGATCGGGACCAGACCGAACTGGGTGTTCATGTCCTGGTAGACTTCTTCTTCGACCGCGCCCATCATGATGCATCCGCCGAAGAGCAGGGTGTCGGTGGCAAACTTTTCTCTGATCTGTTTGACGTGGGTGTTGGTGGTGCCGTTCTGGCCCGTGACGGCCAGCACGCCGTTGGCGGAGAAGACCTGCTTGATCTTGTCGAAGATGTCGTAGAGCGCCTTGTTGTCGGCTTTGTAGGTAAAGAGGTAGGTACCGTCGGACTGCAGCTCGGTGTCGATGATGGCGACGCGGGTCGCGTAGACGATGCCCGACGCGGACATGCCGCCGTCGGTCTCGGCCGCAAAGCCGAGGATGTCGTCATAGCTGTTGCCGTTTCCGGTCTTGTCGGTGTAGACTTTTTTGGAGAGGTTGATCAGGTAGTCCCAGGTCCACTCTCCGTCGATGATGTCCTGATAGAACTGGGAGACGTCGCCGCACTTGGCTTCGTACATGTCGAGGTTGACCGGCATGACCATCATGGTACGGATCAGGTCCATGTAGTACTGGTTGCCGAGCAGGTACTGTTTGTCGGTGCCGAGCGCCAGGTCGCGCATAAACTCGGTCATGTAGCCGTATTCGTCCCTGACGTCAAAGTAGCCGCCCTGCGAGCCGTCGGGCGCGACGTAGTCGACGGAGAGGGTCTTGACGTTGCGGAACAGACCGCGCATCGTCGCCGCCATCATGTCGTAGATCATGTCGCAGTAGGCGTCGGGACAGTCGTTGCCGGTATTTTCGGTGGTTTCGATCTCGGGGAAGACCTGGCTCCATCCCTTGTCCCAATAGACGTAGGTCGGGTTGATGCCCAGGACGTCCCTGGCAGCCGAGTTGCGCTGGTAGACGAGGTTTTGGACCGTGTTGGAGGTCGTCTCGTCGGGGCCGGCCATGTAGGCCTTGCCGCCGCTGGTGTACTCGGCGTCGTTGGTACTCAGCTGAAACTTGACGGTCGCGCCGCCGAAGTTGACGTTGTCCCACTTGGTGGGTTCAACGACGGGCGGGTCCGTCGAGGGATCCGTGGGATCGGTGGTCGGCGGCGCCGTCTGCACGGGGGTGGTGGTGTCGTCTCCGTTTTTCTTTTTGTTTTTGCAGGAGACGGCCGGAAGCACCATGCAGGCAAGCAGCAACAGACACAGCAGAAGTGTGCCGATTCTTTTCATCTCATGTTTCCTCCCGGAAAAAATGGAGCGCGAAGCGACGCTTCTCGCACAAACACTTTATCACAAAATCAAATAAAAATCAACCGCTCTTTTTCATCATCTGTACGCGCGGGCGAAAATTCGTTGTTTTTCATAATTCGCGGCGGCCAAACATAGCAATTTTGACGAAGAAAGCGGCGCCTTTTTTTGGCCGGAGGGGGAGAGGGAGGCGGCGCAGGAAAAAAGTGAAAAACCTGTGTCCGCGCGGCTTGCGCCGCGGCGGCGAAGCGGGTATAATGGAGACGGCGGACGTCCGGCGTCCGCGCGGACGCCGTTTTCTTTCGCTTTTTCGGCCATTTTCGCTTTCTCGGTCATTTTGGGCGGCGGTCGCCGCCGCTCTCGGGAGGTCGTATGGACAGACACGCTTTTTTGGATCCTCCGGTCCTTTTCAGACCCATCGCTTTTTGGTCGCTCAACGACCGGCTGGAAGAAGACGAACTGGTGCGCCAGATCGACGGCATGAAGGCCGCCGGCTGGGGCGGGTTTTTCTTTCACGCGCGGGGCGGCCTCGAGACCCCGTATATGGGCGAGGAGTGGATGCGGCTCTTTTCCGCTTCGGCCGAGGCCGCGCGCGAGCGGGGCATGAAGGCCTGGATCTATGACGAAAACGGCTGGCCCAGCGGCACATGCGGGTCGCTGATTGCCGGGCTGGATCCCGCCTATCGGGAGACGCACCTGTTTTTTGCCTTTGATCGCATCCCGCACGACGAGGCCGACGTGCTGTGGCGCCGGCGGTATCTGACCGACCGCCGCCGCGGCCGCCTGTGGGACGCGTACCGGCTCGACAGACCGGAGCCGCCGCGCGAGTTTGTGCCCGACGAGGGCGACGACTGCCCGCCCGATCGGCGGGTGCTGTGGATCTACGTCTGGCGCGCGCCGGCCTGCAATCCCCGCTTTGGCGGCAAGAGCTATGTGGATCTGATGAACCCGGACGCGGCCGACGCCTTTTTTGCCTCCACGCACCAACAGTATATCGACCGCTTTGCGTCCGATATGGGGCGGGACAAGCTGATCCCGGCCGTGTTCTTTGACGATCTGACGATCAAGTGGGACCTGATGGGCGCCAAGGGCAACGCCGTCCCGTGGACGGAGAGGATGCCGGCGCTCTTTGCGGACGAATACGGCTATGACCTGCTCGGGCGGCTGCCCGATCTGTTCTTTGACACCCCGACGGCCGCGCGGACGCGCGCTGACTATATCCGGCTGGTGACGCGGCTGTTTGCCGACAACTTTGCCGGTCGGATCGCCCGGCGGTGCGAAGAGTATGATCTGGGCGTGACGGGGCATCTGATGGGCAACGAGGGGCTCTACTCCGACGCGATGCTCATCTACTGCTACCAGCGGATGCCCGCCGTCGATCACCTGTCCTGCGGCCGCGGCGACTTTCGCAAACTGCGGCGGATCCGCAGCGTGGCGGATCAGTTTGAGAAACCGGCGACGCTCTGCGAGGCTTTTGCCGGCGCGGGACACGATATGACGCCGGAGAGCCAGCGCCGGCAGACCGACTATCTGTGTCTGGGCGGCGTGAGCACGCTGGTGCCGCACGTGGCGCAGTACTCGATGCGCGGCACGCGCAAGTTCGACCACCCGCCGACATTTTCCGACCATGATCCGTGGTGGCGTGTCAACGCCCCGCTGGCCGACTATCAGGCGCGGCTGGGCTGCGCGCTCTATTCCGCCCGCGGCGCGGCGCGGGTGCTGGTGATCGATCCGATCGAGAGCAAGTATATCGCCAACGCGCCGGGCATGGGCCGCGAAAACGCGGTCGCAAAAAAGCTGGACCGGCTGACCGACCGCGTCGAGCGGACGCTGCTCGGCTGTCACTGCGAGTTTGCCTACGGATCGGAGGAGCTGCTCTCCCGCTTTGGCAAGACGGCGGGCGGACGGCTGTGCCTCGGCCGCGGCGCGTACGACGCGGTGATCCTGCCCTCGTGCGTCACCCTGCGGCGCTCGACCCTGGACCTGTTGTCCCGTCTGATCGACGAGGACGGCCGCGTGCTGGTCGTGGGCAGCCGTCCGACGCTGTGCGACGGCGCGGCGGCGCGCCCGGAGATCGCGGAGGCGCTGGCGCGCGCACAGGTGATCAACCTCGACCGGCTGGCCGAGGCGGTGGCGGACTTTTCGCTCTCCGTGCTAGGACCGGACGGCGAGGACGCCGTGCGGGTGCACACCGCTCAGCGGTGGGCGGACGGGGAGACGATCTGCTTTTTGGTCAATTCGGA
>JAGDBW010000226.1 GCA_017958845.1 Clostridia bacterium
GATTTTTTGTTGAGTATCCGCGCCACGACCGTGCGCTTGACGCGGATGGTCGAGCGGGGGCAGAACTCCTGACAGCAAAAACAGCGGATGCACTTTTTGCGGTCGATCTTCGCCCGGCCTCCCTTGATCCTGATCGCGTGCGCCGGGCAGAGGTCGCGGCATTTCCCGCACGCCACACAGCCGTCTTTTTTCACGTTTGGCCGCGCGGCCAGCAGTTTTTCCGCCACGGCCCAGAACACGCGCTTAAACCCGCGATAGGACTGGTACGAAAACAGACGGATCCGTTTCCCGGCCACGTTGTGATAGTCCGGGATGCAGAAGTTTGCGGGATCGTCGCCCGCCACCGCCAGCAGATCCGCGCTGTCGGGGATATAGCCGCGCTCGCGCGCCGCCTCCAGCGTCGGGACGCTCTCGCGGCTCAGCCCGATCAGACGCGCGGCCAAGAGATCCAGCTTGTGCGGCGAGGGCGAGACCAGGATACAGCCGATCGCGCGCGGCGTGCCGCCGGTCGGGCCGTTGCCCTCCATCCCCACCACCGCGTCGCAAACCGAAAAGGCGGGAGCCACAAAGTCGTCCAGGTCCACGAGCATCCGGGCAAAGTCGGCGTGATCGGGGTAGCGATAGTGATACTCCGGCTTGGCCGTGCCCGGCACGACGCCAAAGAGATTTTTGGCGGCGCAGGACATCCCCATCATCCCGTGCGTCTTGAGTTTGCACGCGTCGATGATGAGATCCGCTCCCCGCAGCCAGCTCGTGTAGGCAAATTCCTTTGCCACCTTCGCCTCCGGATAGACCGCCGTCTCCTGCGAAAAGTCTCGGTTGAGCGTCCCGCCCGCTTCCTCCACGGCGTGCAGACCGCAGGCGCGATAGACCGCGGCGAGCGACGGCGCGTTGTACAGTCCTCCGGGGCTGTCGCCCACCACCACTTCGGCGCCGCGCTCGACCAGCAGGCGCGTCAGCTCGGCCAGCAGGGCCGGGTGCGTCACGGCGGCTTTGTCGGGCTTGCTCGCGCACACGAGGTTGGCCTTGATCGCCACCTTCATGCCCGGCGTCACAAACCCAAAGCCGCCGAACGGCTCCCATGCGCGGATCAGCGCCTCGCGCAGGTGCTCTCTCTCATAGTCGGCACAGCCGACGATACTCACGTCATATCCCATAGCCGGTCGCTTTCGCTCCGATTTCGTTTTCTGTGATTGTAACACAAAAAGCAAAAAAAAGCAAACATCTGAATATTTCGCCCTCATCTGCTCAACAATCAATCCGAAAAACAACCCCGCCGCCCGCCCGCGACGAAAGGAGACAAAGAGAGATGCCGCACCGCACGATGTTCTACGGAGGCCCGATCATCACCTGCAACCTGCGCGACGAGGTCGAAGAAGCGCTGGTCATCGAAGACCAAAAGATCCTCTACGCCGGTCCGAAGTCCCGGGCGCGCTGTCTCACCGACGCGGATACCGCCTTCGTGGATCTGGAGGGCGGGGCGCTCCTCCCCGGATTCTTCTGCGGCATGCTCGACTTCTGGCAGGGCGGGATCGACCGTCGCCCCCTCGCCCCCGTTTTCTCCGACGCCGGCGCGATGACAGAGGTTCTCCGCCGGGCCGCCGTCCATGCCCGAAAGCGCGAGAGCAGTCTGCTCTCCGCGGGCGTCACCGCCTTTTGCGAGGCGGGGGAGAGCGGCGCGCAGGGCCTGCGCGCTCTGCAGCTCACCGCCCCCGATCTGTCGGCGACGGTGCTGCTCTGCGGCGAGGGAGACGGCGACGTGCCCGCCCGGCTCGTCTCCTGCGGCGTCACGGGCGGTTTCGGCGACGAGCGCGTGCGCATCGTCGCGGTCCGCATCCCCGTCACGATCGACAACGCCGGCTGCGCCGCCCGCCGCGAGACGTGGTGCCTGCGCGTCCGCTCCTGCCTCGGCGCTTTTCTCGGCGTCCAGTACGAACCAAAGGATCCAAACACGCTCCTGACCTGCGTACGCGCCCACACGGCCTTTCTGCGCGACTATCCCGCGGCCGCCGCGGGTCGTCTGCTGCTCACCTTTCCCGTCGACGCGCGGACCTGCGACGAGATCACGCAGGCGCGCCTTAGGGTCGTGGTCAGCCGGCGCTTGCTGCGCGAGCGCGCCGGGGAGTGCGGCTTTCTCGCTCAACTGACCAAAAACGGCGCCTCCGTCTCCTTTGCCGAAGACGAGACCTCCGTCTCGCCCCTGTGCGGCGTGGCGGACGCCGCCTCCGTCCTCTCCGGCGCTCGTCCGCTCGTCGACTCATCGGTGCTGGCGGCGCTGCGCTTTGCCACACTCGGAGGCGCTCTCTGCGCCTCGGCGGTGGAGGACGCCGGCTCTCTGGAATGGGGCAAGCGAGCCGACCTGCTCCGTCTCTCCGGCGACCCTCTCTCCGTCTCGGCCGCCGACCTTCGCCGCCTCGGCGTCACGGCCGTCTGGCGCGCCGGCCGCAGCGTCTCTCCCGCCCCGCAGGCGCACATCCCCGCGCAGACCTCCGACCTCTGTGCCGCCGTCTGATCCCCGTCCGGACCAAGCCCGACCGGATAAAAAAGCCCCCAACGCAAAAAAAGAAAAGAGCCGCTGTCCCGAACAGCGGCTCTTTTCTTTTTCAGTTCATCTCCTCGATATGATACACATAGTCCAGCGTCGCCAGCGCCTCGATGATCTGCGTGTGGGTCTTGTACTTGCGCAGCTCCTCCGAGCTGATGGAGATCGAGATGGAGTAGACGCTCAGCCCCGAGTTGTGATAGGCGGTGTTGGACTCGATGTCGTCGATCTTCATCCCCAGCTCGCGGATCGTCGTCACAAAGTCCTGCAGATACGCGATGTTCTTGAGTTCCAGATGCACCTCAAAGTGGTTGGACCTGTTTTTGAGAAAGCTCTCAAAATGCGGCAGCAGCGACAGCGAGCACAAAAAGACGACAAAGAAGATCAGCGCCATGGTATAGAACCCCGCGCCCGTCGTCAGCCCCAGCACCGCCACCGCCCACAGGCCCACCGAGGTCGTGAGGCCCCGGATCTGACTGCGGGAACTAAACAGGATCGAGTTGCAGGTGATGACGGCCACGCCCGCGACCGCGGCCGCGGAAATGAGATAATACGTGTGCCCGCCGGAGATGCCGAGATAGATGTCCAGCAGCATCGTCATCGTACAGGCCATCGACACGATAATAAAGGTCCGCAGCCCCGCCGCGTGGCGTTTGCTCGACCGCTCGCAGCCGATCACCGCCGCCATGACAAAGGACAGCGCCATCCTGAAGAGCACCGACGACCAGCCAAAGTCGGTCGCCCAAGCGCCCAGCCACCGTCCCAGGGGATCCATCACAGAAAAAACCATATGTGCCTCCTATCTGCGTCTGCGTATGCGGGTCTGCATGCGCGTGTTTTCATAGTATTCGTCAGCCGCCTCCGAAAAGGCCTGTTCGTTCTCCGCGTTGGCGGACAGATGCGGCGGGAGCGTCTTTTGGATGGCGTGGATGCGCTCGATGAGCTTCTCCGCCTCCGTTTTGGGCACCCCTTGCGGCGTCGTGCTTTCCACCGGCACGATATCCTCCAGTTTGTCGGAGTACGAGTGCGAGAGGTAGAGCGACAGCTTGGCGCAGGCGGGCCCGACCAGCTCGTACAGCACGCTCGACGCGAGGATGATGGTCTCCAGCGCCACCCCGCGCTCGCCTCCGAGCGTCCGCGCGCCCAGCGCGGCCAGACCGATGGCGACCCCGGCCTGCGGGATCAGCGCCAGGCCCAGAAACCGCCGCGTCTCCTTCGGCTTTCCGACCCACAGACAGCCGAAAAAGGCGCCGAGATACTTGCCGGCCACACGGACCAAAAAGTAGATGATCCCGACCGCCAGCAGCGGCACGGAGCCGATGGCCCCGGACGAAAACAGGGCGTCAAAGCGAAAGTTGAGTCCCGACCGCACAAAAAAGAGCAGCAGGATCGGGGGGCTGAAGTAGTTGAGCTGCTTAAAGAGCTTTTCGTCGCCGGAGAGGTTGATGTAGATCATCCCCATCGACATACAGCCGAGCAGGGGAGAGACGCCGGCCAGCGAGCAGATGCCGCAAACGGCAAAGAGCAGCGACACCGAGATGATGAGCCGGTTGTCGGTCGAGCGCCGTTTGGGGGGCATCAGCTTGGTCAGCAGCCACCCAAACACCCCGCCCAGCAGCAGGACCAGCAGGTTCCACACCAGCGGCAAGAGAGCCGTCCCGGCGTCAAAGCGGCCGCCGACAGCGGCCGCAGCGGCGATCGCGATGGCCACGCTGTATCCGACCAGACTGACGATATCGTCCAGCGCCACGACCTGCAGCAGCGTATCCACAAAGTCCCCGCGCGCCCCCATCTGCCGCATGGTCATGAGCGTTGAGGCGGGCGCCGTTGCCGCCGCCAGAGCGGCCAGCACGGCGCAGAACGTCGCTTCCAGCCGGAGGACAAAAAAGCAAACGCCAAAAACCAAAAGCGACGCCAGACACGCCTCCGCCAGCGTGATGACCACGACTTTCGCGCCGTTCTTTTTCAGCTGCGAAAAGCGGAAGAACTCACCTGTTCCAAAGGCGATAAACGCCAGCGCGATATCCGAGAGAAAATCCATGCCCGCGATCACGGACGTCGGGATGAGACGGAGACAAAACGGCCCGATGAGGATACCGGTCAGGATATAGGCGGTGACGTTGGGGAGTTTCAGTCGCTTGGTCAGCCGCGTCATGGCAAAACCCAAAAAGAGCATCAGAGCCACGGAAATGATGATCCCCGACGCCGGCGGCGCCGCGGCGATCAGGTTTTGAAAAAAGTTCATGACCCTTCCTTTTCTTGTACCAGCAGGCGATAAAAGTCGCTCTTGGACAGTCCCCGGTCGGCCGCGGCGGCCTTGACGGCGTCGCCGTGCGGCAGACCCTCTTTTTCATAGAGAGCGACGTGCGCGGAGGGAGAAAGAGCCAAAAAAGCCTCCTCCTCCCGCTCCGGGGCGCGGGTGCGTGTGCGATAGTCCGCCGCCCCCTCCAGGACCAGCACAAACTCGCCGCGCGGCTCCCGCTGCTCAAAGTACGCGCAGGCCTCGCCGAGCGAGAGCCGCAGCGTCTCCTCGTTGAGCTTGGTCATCTCGCGGCACAGAGCGATCCGCCTGTCCTCGCCCAGCGTCCGCGCCAGGTCGCGCAGGGTGTGCGCCAGCTTGTGCGGCGCCTCATAGAGGATCATCGTCGCTTCCTGCCGCTTGATCTGCTGCAGCCGGGCGGCGCGCTCGGTGTTCCCGACCGGCAAAAACCCCTCAAAGAAAAATCTCGACGTCGAGATCGCCGACAGCGCCAGAGCGGAGACGGCGGCGCAGGGGCCCGGTACCACCCGCACGGAGATGCCGCGCGCGGCGCACAGGCGCACCAGATCCTCGCCCGGGTCCGAGACGGCGGGCATGCCCGCGTCGGTCACCAGAGCGCAGCACTCGCCCGCTTCCAGTCGGTCGCAGATGGAGCCGCCGCGGGCGGCACGGTTGTGATCGTGATAGCTGACCAGCTCTTTCTTGATCCCATAGAGACCCAGGAGCTTGCGCGTGTTGCGCGTGTCCTCCGCCGCCACAAAGTCGCATTCCGAGAGGATCTTTTGCGCGCGCGGCGAGAGATCCGCCGCGTTGCCGATCGGGGTGGCCACCAGATACAGCGTGGACGGTTCGGGTTTGTTTTTTTCGACGTTGCCCGTCGTCGCGGTCATCGGATTGTCAAGCATAAAAAACCTCAAAACGGAAAGACCCCGCGGTCCAGTATCCGCTGCATATCTTCGCTCGCCCCGCCGCCCTGTTCCAGATACAAAGGCGGGGAGACGATCATACCGGGCTTGGAGCCCTTTTTGGCCGAGAGGAGCAAAAGAGAAGGCGCCGCCCCCTCTCTCGCGCACACCCAGGTCATCTTTTTCGGTTCCAGTCCGGCGCCGCGCAGAGCGCAAAAGAGATCGACCGCGCGCGGAGGCCAAAACACAACGGCAAAGTCGCCGCCCGGCCGCAGTTTGCGCGCCGCCGCCTCGCAAAAATCCGTGATACCGCCCCACAACTCGCGTCGCGCGGCGTCCCGCCCTTCGTCGCGGGAGGGCAGACCGCTCTCCCGTTTCATATACGGCGGGTTGGCAAAGACACAGTCCACCCCGCCCGCGACGGCATAGGCGCGGTGATCCCGCAGATCGGCGCAGGTCACGCTCACGCGGTCGCCGAGGCGATTGATCTCGACGTTCCGCCGGCACAGGTCGGCATAGTCGGGACGGATCTCCACGCACTCCACGCGGCGAAACTTCCCGCGCAAAACAGAGAGCAGAGAGACGATCCCGGAGCCGGCGCCCAGCTCGATCGCATCCCCCGCGGGACGGGACGGGCAAAAAGCGGCCAGGAGCAGCGCGTCGGTCCCGAGGGACAGACCGCCCTTCTTTTCGATCAGCGACAGATCGTCGTTGACGCGCGTGATCCGCTCGTCCGGTCGGATGAGAGCGTCGGCCGACGCCTCGCACGCGGGCGGGCCGATGGACAGATCAGACGTTTTCATGGGCACATTCCATCAAAAAAGCAAAAAAACGAAAAAGCGAAGGAGAAAAGGAAAAAGAGAGCCGTCTGCGGCAAAAACCGAAAACAGCCCTCTTTTCCGACCGAAAAACGATCAAACGATCACTCGTCCTTGACGGGAGCGCCGACAGGGCAGGTATCGGCACAGGCGCCGCATTCGATGCACTCATCGGGATTGATCACAAATTTGTCGTCGCCTTCGGAGATGCACTCGACGGGGCAGCCTTCGGCGCAGGCGCCGCATTTGATGCAGTCATCGGTAATTTTGTAAGCCATTTTCAGACCTCCGTATGTATGAATGTCATTATTCTATCACAATTTTACAAAAATGCAATACCCAATCGAAAAAAGAGATGAAAAGAGATGAGAAAAAAGAAACCAAAGCCCCGCGCCGTTCGTCCGCGCTCAACCGATACATACGCCGGCCGGCATCCGGATATACGCGAGCGGCGGCATGTCGGCTTCGAGCAGGGCTTTGGCGCCGGAGGGATCAAACAGCCACGTCTCCGCCTCCTCCGCCGACACCAGCAGCGGCCTGCGCGGATGCACGTCCGCCTCGGCCCCGTCGGCTCCGGTGGTCAGGATGACAAAGCGATAGTCGCCGCTCACCCACTCTTTTCTCCACAACCCCGCCAAAAAGAGGATGTCCCCCCCTTGGTCAAAAAACAGGCATTTTTTCTTGTCCGGTTCCGCCGTCCACTCAAAGTAGCCGCTGACCGGCACGAGACATCTGCGCGCCGCCAGATCGGAGGCAAAGGTGCGGCGCACGGCCGCGGTCTCGGCCCGGGCGTTGATCAGCGTGGTCTGTCCGCGGTCGTTGGTATATCCCCAGCGGGCCGCGACGATCAAAGGCGAAAAGCCCCTTGCCGCGATCACGGGCACGCACTCGGAGGGGCGCACTTCGCCCCAGGACAGCTCCGGGGCGAGCTCCGGGTTGTCGAGCAGGGCCACAGAGTCATAGAGATCCTTGTTTTCACGATCCAGATACATTCTTCCGCACACGGTCATTTCCTCTTTTCTTGTCGGCTGTTTCGTTCGTTTTCGGTTTGTCCGGGCGGCTTGCCGCCCTCTCTTTTCGTCGTCCGGCCGGGAGAGATCATTTGACGACCCCGTGCGGCAGGACGCTCAGATAACTGTGCCTGTTCTGAGTTTTGAAGTTGGTCAGCACGTCCGCGGGGCGGAGCGCCGCCGCGCCGAAACGCAGGGTCATGTTGTCCACGGCGCTCTCCAGACGATCCAGGCGGTCTTTTTTGCGATAATCACCAAAGCAGTCCAGCTGCCTCTCGCTCTTTTCCCGCACGGGGCGGATCGCCGTCACGGTCACGGCGCGCACGCCGCGCACCATTTCGTACCGGCGGCAGAACAGCGCGTAGGCCGCCTCCGCGATCTCCCGGCGACTGCGGGTCGGAGCGGGCAGAGAGGACATAAATTGCTCGCACTCCAGCCGGTTGTCCTTGACGCAGACGGAGATACCGCAGGCCAGCAGGCCCGCTTCTTTGAGCCGCATCCCCACGTCCTGCGAGAGCTCCAGCAGCACGCGCCGCACTTCGTCCGGCGTGTAGAGGTCGGCGTTGCAGGTGATGCCGTGCCCCACCGATTTGACGGGCATACTCTCGCCGTCGCGCATCACCCGCGAGAGATCCTCCCCGCGCGCAAAGCGCATCAGCAGCATCGCGTTGGCGCCCATCCAGCCGCGCAGCGTCTCTTCGTTTGCCGCGGCCAGCTCGCCCACCGTCCGGATACCAAAGCGCTCGAGCCGCGACACGGTCGCCGGCCCCGCGTAGAGCAGCGAACTCACCGGCAGCGGCCACACCGTCTCTTTCATGTTTTCGCGGGCGATGACGGTCACGGCGTCCGGCTTTTTCAGATCCGAGGCCAGTTTGGCAAAGACTTTATTAAAAGAAACGCCCACGCTGACCGTCAGCCCGGTCTCTTTTCGTACCTCGCGGCGGATGCGCTCGGCGATCTCCACGGGCGTTCCCCAGCGTCGGGCGCTGCCGGTCACGTCGATCCAGCACTCATCCATACCAAAGGGCTCGATCAGGTCCGAATAGCGGGCATAGATCTTTCGCACCAGCCGCGAAAAGGTCATATAGCGGTCATAGTGCGGCTCGGCGACGATCAGATCGGGGCACAGGGCGCGGGCCTCCCGCACGACCATGCCGGTCCGGACGCCGGCCTCCTTGGCCTGCTGCGACTTGGCCAGCACGATGCCGTGCCGGTCTTCGACCGATCCGCACACGGCCACGGGACGGCCCTGCCACTCCGGGTGCATCACGATCTCCGCCGAGGCATAAAAGGCGTTGAGATCGCTGTGCAGGATCGCACGATCCGTCATACGCCCTCCTTTACGGAAAACCAGACGCCCGTTTCATTTTCATAGTAGATTTTTTTCTCGGTTCCGCAGATGGTCACGCGGTATTCCGTCGGCGCGATGCAGGCGATGCCCGTCGGCCGCCTCGTCGCGACCGAGAGGATGCGCTCGATCTCATACCGCGCGCCGTCAAAGATGACAAAGCGCGGGCGCAGACGCCCGTCTGTGAGAAACACGGCCTCGACCGACAGCGGAACGCGATGTACGCCGCGCTCGCTCATAGGTCTTTGATGACCTTGACGGCCACGCCCTGCACGCGGCAGGCCGAGAGAGGCAGGAGGATGTCTTTCATGGCGCGGTTTTCGGGGTGCAGACGCACGCGGTCTTTTTCCGGTTCGGGAAAGTAGCGTTTCAGCGTCGCCTCCTCTTCGGTCAGCACCACCGCGATCTGCCCGCGTCGGGCGTAGTCCTGACGGCGGATGAGCACCAGGTCGCCGTCGTCGATACCGGCCTCGGTCATCGACTGACCTTTGGCACGGAGCAAAAAACATTCGCCGTCGCCCGTCATGGCGAGAGGCAGACGATAGTAGGCCTCGATGTTCTCCTCGGCATACGTCGGCAGACCGCATGCCACCTCGCCCAGCACGGCCACAGGGCGGTCGGAGACGTCGGTGAGGCGCAGGGCGCGGGTCGAGCGGCGGCCGTGCGCGTCTTCGTACAGCTCGCCGTCGGAGGCGAGGTCGGTCAGATACCGCTGCACGGTGGCGCGCGGGATGCCCGTCTCGGCGGCGACGGCGCGGACGCTGGGCATACGGCCGTCCCGCATGGACAGACGCTCCACGCAGGCGCGGATGTCGTCATAGGACTGTCGGTTCTTCGTTCTCATGCCTGTCGCCTCCTGTTTTTCATAATGAGACGCACCGTCTCATTTACACAAGCCCATTATAAAACCGGGGGCAGGGAATTGTCAAGAGGTTTTTTCGATTTTTTCAAAAAAAACTCCGCCCCTTCCACCCTCTTTTCTTCCCGCTCCCGGCCCGGCGCGTCTTGCGTTTTATCGAAAATGCGTGTATAATAAACAAAAAAGTATATTTTGGAATACCATCTCTCCGAAATATCAAAAAAAGACGCGGCGCCTCCGCGCCGGAAAGGCCGAACAAAATGAAAGTCCTCGATCGTTTCCTCCGTTACGTCCGCTATGACACCACCTCCGACCCGCACGCCCCGGAGACCAAATACCCCAGCACGGACAAACAACTGACCCTTCTTTCGCTGTTGCGCGACGAGCTGCGCGAGATGGGCCTTTCGGCCGACATGAACGCCTACGGCTACGTCACGGCCACCCTGCCGGCCAACGTCGAGGGCGCGCCCACCCTCTGCTACATCGCGCACGTCGATACCTCTCCCGCCGTCAGCGGGACGGACGTGCGCCCGCGCGTGATCCGCTACGAGGGCGGCGACATCCTTCTGGACGAGGCGGGTGAGTACCGGATCACCGAGGCGGACAACCCCGAACTCTCCGGATACCGGGGGCAGGAGCTGGTCGTCACCGACGGCCGCACGCTGCTCGGCGCGGACGACAAGGCGGGGGTTGCCGAGATCATGGCGGCCGTCGAGTACTTTGTCACGCACCCCGACGAGCCGCACGGAACCGTCAAAGTGGCCTTTACCCCCGACGAGGAGATCGGCCGCGGCACGGATCACTTCGACGTCGCCGCCTTCGGCGCGGATTTCGGCTACACGGTCGACGGGGGAGAGCTGGGGGAGATCGAGTACGAAAACTTCAACGCCGCCTCCGGTCTGCTCGAGATCGACGGCGTGAGCGTCCACCCCGGCTCCGCCAAAGGCAGGATGAAAAACGCCGTTGAGATCTTCGCCGCCTTCCAGAGCGCCCTGCCGAAAGACCAGACCCCCGCCACGACCGAAAAATACGAGGGTTTCTATATGCCCGATGAGGTCAAAGGCAGTGTGGAGCACCTCGTCGCCTACTACATCATCCGCGACCACGACAAGGCCGCTTTCGAGGCCAAAAAGGCGTACTTTTCCGAGCTGGCCGAGCGCATCGACCGCGCCTGGGGCGGCGGCTGCGTCAAAGCGACGGTCAAAGACAGCTACTACAACATGGCCGAGATCATCCGACAGCACATGCACCTGATCGACCATGCCAAAGCCGCCATGCGATCCTGCGGCGTCACGCCGCGCGTCGTTCCCATCCGCGGCGGCACGGACGGCGCCCGCCTCTCCTACGAGGGACTGCCGTGCCCCAACCTCTCCACGGGAGGGCTCAACTTCCACGGCCGAAGGGAGTTCATCCCCGTCCGTTCGCTTTCGACCATGACCCGGGTGCTGATCGCCCTGACCGAGAGCTACGCCCGCCCCTGACCCCCGCAGACAGCGACCAAAAACCCCCGCCCCCCAAAACCCACACGACACCCGGACAAGCCGACAGAACGACCCGCCTATCCGAACAAAACAAACAAACGTGCCGGCCGCCCCCGGGCGGCCCAAAGAAAGGGACAGATATGGAACAAGTGGGGATCGTGATCAATTGCCGCAGCGACACCGACTTTCTCGAAGAGTTTTCGATCGCGGCGGACATGGGTCTGACGTCCTGTCAGATCAGCGTGTGGGACCCCTCTCTCTATACCAACGAGACGGCCCTGGCCATCCGCGGCGCCGTGCGTGAGACCGGCCTGCGGGTCTCTGTGCTGCGCGCGGGGTACACCGGTCCCTGCGAGTGGAATCTGACAGCCGGTCCCGACACGGTCGGGCTGGTCCCCGAGGCCTACCGTGCCCGGCGGATCGAACAGCTGCTGTCGGCCTCCGTCTTTTGTGACAAGATCGGGGTCGCCGACCTGGCCGCATATGCGGGCTTTCTGCCCGAAAATCCCACCGCGCCCGCCGACGGGCCCGTGTCCGCGTGTCTGCGATATCTGTGCGGCGCGCTCCGCTCCCGTGGCCAAAATCTCCTGCTCGAGACGGGCCTTGAGACCCCCGTCGCCCTTTTGCGCGTCCTGCGCGGGCTGGAGGCGGACAACGTGTTCGTCAACTTTGACACCGCGGCGTATCTGCAATACGGAAAGGGCAACCCCGCCGACGCCGTGCGGATCCTGGGCGATTACGTGCGCGGCGTGCGCATCCGGGACGGCTTCTATTCCCGCGACGGCCTCACCGCCGGCGCGCAGACCCGGATCGGAGAGGGCATGGTGGACTTTCCCCTGGTGCTCGGCCTGCTCAAAGACAGCGGCTACACCGGCCCGTACACCATCGACCGGGACGTTTCCGGCGAGAGAGGAAGAAGGGAAGCGGCCGAAGCGCTGCGCTTTCTGAGCGAAGTGCTCGAAGACCTCTGAAAGAAAACAGCGTCCCCCGCTCCCGTACCCGCAAAAACGACGTCCCGCCCCCTCCGCGTCCCCTTCCGAAAAACGTCCAAAAAACCGGCGACCGCGCCCCCGCGCTTTTCTCCTTCGCTCCGCACCCCGAAAAACAAAACAGCACCCCGCCGCCCGCCAAAAGATCGAAAAAAGAAAAGGAAATCCGCCCATGCGCGTCCTGACCTACAACATCTGCCACGGCCGCTATGTCGCCGGAGATATGCAAAAAATAGCGGATATTCTCAGGCAGATATCCGCAGACCTGGTCGGACTGCAAGAAGTGGACGTCGGCACGACCCGCGTGGACGGGCGGGATCTGCTGCGGGAGTTGAGCGAGATGAGCGGCTACGTCCACGCCGCGTTTTGCCCCTCCATGACCTTTGAGGGCGGATACTACGGGACAGCCGTCCTGTCGCGCACGCCGCTCCGCGTTTTCTCCTCGGTCCGGTATACCAAGCCGGGCAGAGAACCCCGCACCTACAGCCGGTGCGAGACGGAGATCGACGGCCGGCGCGTCGCCTTTTTCAACACCCATTGTGCCAACAAAGAGCCGGACGTCCGCCTCGCCCAACAGCGCGAACTCTCCGCCATCCTGACCCGCGAGACGCTGCCGTACGTCGCCACGGGAGATTTCAACGACCGGGATTTTTCCGTCTTTTCCGAGGCGGGGATCCGTGCGGCCAACGGAGAAGAGCGCCGCTTCGTCACCTTTCCGGCTGCGGAGAGCGGCATCGACAACATCCTGTTCTCCCGCGCCTTTTCGCTGCTCGACGCGGGGACGGTCCACGTGCCGTACTCCGACCATTTCCCGCTCTACGCGGACCTGAGCGGTTGACGCCGCACCGGATACAAAAAAACAAAAAGACCTGTTTGCACGACAGGCCTTTTTGTTTTCGGAGGGCGTCTCCGCCGCCCCCGTTCTGCTCTCTCATTGCCGCTCCCGCCGCTCCCGCTGCGCCCTCGCAGCCCCCCTCCTGTCGCCGCTCTCTCCCGCTCCCGTCCCTCCGCCGCCCTCGCCGCTTCCGCCGCGCTCTTGCCTCCTCCTGTCGCCGCTCTCTCCCGCTCCCGTCCCTCCGCCGTTCCCAGCGTTCCCGTTACCGCTCCCACCGCCCCATGCCAAACAAAAAGGCAGGCGCCAAAAGCGTCTGCCCGACCGACAAAGCAAAAGAGAACCGTCCGGGTCGCGGTTCAGTCCACGATAAAATCGCAGAATTCATGGTAGTAGTCGTGATCGCACACCAGCGTCAGCTCGTTCCAGTCGAGTTTCTTGGCCAGGATCACGCCCAGCATACTTTGCGCGTTGATCTCAAAGTCCTTGCCCGCGCACAGCCGCAGACGACCGTGACATCCGGCGGCGATACCGACAAAGCGGCGGATATCCGCCAGCGTGTCCAGCTCGATCCTGTAGCGGTATTCTACCCGGTTTTCGGAGAGATTCTGCATGACATTCTCCTTTCGCACAAGGTGTTCGGCCGTCGACCCGATGGCCGCCGCGCCGCTTTTTCCTTGTCAATCACAGTATACTCTTCAAAGATGAACATTGTGTGAACAAGCGGATTTTTATTGTACAAATCGCACATAAATTAAATATCAAATTTGTGCATTATGACACTACGAAAAGTGTGGAGACAGAGAATACCGCCCGTCGGCAAACACGATGACCCGTTCGCCCGCCAATCGCGCGAGCCGACGGTTGATCTGCGAGACGTGCGCGGGGACGTTGCCGTCGGTACAGCAGTCGCCCGTTTTCAGACAAAAGTATTTGATATCCTCCACCGTGCATCCCTCGCCGCGCACCCACAACAGCAGCCGGAGCACCAGTCTCTGCGTCGGAGAGAGAGGGAGAGGCCGCCCCTCCCACGAGGCGTCTTTGCGGCGCCTGTCGTCGGTGAGCGGCCCCGCGCGCAGGACGGTCGCGTCCCGTCCGCGCCGTTCGACGATCACCGCCAGACATTCCGCCACGTCCGAGGGGCTGTCCGGGCAGCGCAGGATCTCCGGCTCCGCTCCCTCTTCCGGCGCGTTCGGGCGATCGCCCGAACCGAAAGAAGGCCCAAAAACCTCCTCCGACGTCGGGCAGAGCGGCCGGACAGAAAAACAGCGCCTGACCGTTTCCGCGTCCGAGGCAGAACAGCCGGCCGTCGAGAGCAGGACGGCCTCCGCGTCCGCCGGCGCGCATCCCCTCACCCGCGCATCCGGGGCGGGGGAGAGTTCCGACCACGGCACCACCCTGGCAAAGAGCATCTGCCTGCGCAGGATCTGCCGCCAGCATTCCGCCCTCTCCGGCGTCCGATCGACGATATAGATCACGATATCCCCCCTTTCTTTCGTCCTGCGCCCATTATAA
>JAGDBW010000227.1 GCA_017958845.1 Clostridia bacterium
CTGGCCGACCTCGCCCGCCGAGGAGAGACGATCGAGCGCGCCGCCCGTCCCGTCACCGTCTACGAGATCGCGATCTCCCGCGAGAGCGACGCCGACTACGCGCTGGACGTCTGCTGCTCAAAGGGCACCTACATCCGCACCCTCTGCGCCGACATCGGACGGAAACTCGGCTGCGGCGCGGTCATGACCCGCCTCCGACGGGCAGAAGCCGGGGGGTTTTTGCTCAAAGACGCGATTTCTCTCGAAAAACTCGCCGCCATGACGGCCGAAGAACGCCGCTCGCTCCTGCGCTCGCCGCAGGACACGGTGCTCGCCGTCTACCCGGCCTATACCCCCGATCCGTTCTTTGCCCGCCTGCTCTACCACGGGTGCGCCGTCCGGACGGAAAAGCTCAGAGGCCTGCCCGCCGCCCTCCCCGGCGAGCGGGTGCGGCTTTATGACGGCGCCGGCTTTTTTGCCGTCGCGGCGGTCGTCCCGGACCCCGAGGACGGCGCGACGCCGTGTCTCGCCGCAGAAAAGATCTTTCGACTCACCGAGCCGACCTGACCCGCGCGCGGCCGCGCGACGGAAAAGCAAAAGAAAGGCAAGCCCGCGCCCGGGCGGCCGACGCCGAACCTTAGGAGAAAGCGGGACCGCTCCCCGGCCCGTTGAGAAATAAAGAACCGTTGAGCGCCAAGAAAACCGGGCAAAACGAAAGCAAAAAAACACAAAGAAAGAGAGGAGCGACGCATGGCCTATACCCCCACGCCGGACCAACGGCGCGCCATCGACTGCCGGGACAAGACCCTGTTGGTCTCGGCCGCGGCGGGCGCCGGAAAGACCAGCACCCTGACCGCCCGGGTCATCGAGTCGCTGCTCGACCGCGAGCACCCGGCGGACCTGTCGCGGATGCTCATCGTCACCTTTACCAAAGCGTCGGCCGCCGACCTGCGCGAGCACGTGCGCCGCGCCCTCGAGGCGGAGGCGGAAAGAGACCCGCAAAACCGCCGGGCGGCCGAGCAGCTGGCGCTTTTGCCGACCGCGCAGATCAGCACGGTCGACAGTTTCTTTTACAAAATCCTGCGGCAGAACGCCGAGGTCGCCGGCTTTCCGGTCGAGACCCGCGTGGCCGACACCGCCGAGGCGGCGCTGCTGCGGCGCGACGTGGCGACCGGGATGATCGAGAGCGCCTACGAAGACGGCCTGCCCGGCGTCTGCACGGGCCGGGAGTTCTGCCGCCTGGCCGACAGCCTGACCGACGTCAAGGACGAGCGGGAGGGGCTCACAAAGGCTTTGCTGGCGTTTTCGGCCGCCTGCGACGCCTATCCCGAAGCGGAGGACTATCCGGGGGCGCTGGCCGCCCGCATGAAAGCCGAAGCCGACCTGCCGCCCGAGCAGTCGCTGTGGGGGCGAGCCGCGATGGATCGCGCGCGCGACTTTTTCATCTACGCGGCACAGGCGTCCAAAGAGTGCCACGCCGCCGCCGTGGAAGAAGAAGCGGCCAACAAAAACGTGCTCGATCGGGTGCTCGAAAGCGACCTCGACGAATACGAACACCTGCGCGCTCTGGCCGAGCGGGGCACCTACGCGGCGCTCGCCGAAGCGCTGGCGACACCCACGGCAAGAGCAAAGTTGACGGCAAAGGTCAAAGGCCTGCCGCACCTCGAGACCTTCCGTCGGCTGCGCGGCGCGGTCGGAGAGGGAAAAAAGGAGATCGCGCAGCTTTTTTGCGTCTCGGGAGAGGAATGGAGCGAGACGATGCGCCGCGTCGCGGAGGCGGCCGGACTGCTCTGCCGCGTCTCGGCCGAGTTCCGCCGCCGCTGCACACAGGAAAAACGCCGGCGCGGCGTGTGCGAGTTTTCGGACCTTGAGCGCACGCTCTACCGGTATCTGATCGGCCCGGACGGCCG
Organism: Clostridia bacterium; assembly: GCA_017958845.1. GTDB lineage: Bacteria > Bacillota > Clostridia > Oscillospirales > CAG-272 > UBA1740. The sequence continues at coordinate 1,890 of JAGDBW010000227.1, forward strand.
TCCGACCGAGGCGGCGCGGTCGGTGCGGGACTCGTTTGACTACGTCTACGTCGACGAGTACCAGGACATCGACCGCCTCCAGCACGCCATCCTCGAAGCCTGCAGCCGCCCCGACAACCGCTTTATGGTCGGAGACGTCAAGCAGAGCATCTACAGCTTCCGGCGCGCGGAGCCGGCCATCTTTGCCGGGATGAGCCGCGCCTTTCCGTCTCTCGGAGAGAGCGACGAGGCGCAGGCGGTCATGCTCCATCTGTCACAAAACTTCCGCTCCGACGGAACGGTGATCGATTTTGTCAACCGGGTGTTCGACCGGGCCTTTCTGGCGGTCGGTCAATCCATCGACTTTCGTCCGAAAGAAGACCGGCTCGTCTGCGGCAAAGGCGTCTCAGGAGACCAAAACCCCCGCCTGATCATGGTCGAAAAAGGACCGGCAGACCCGGCGGAGGAAGAACAGCCCGACGAAGAAGAGCAGGAGAGCGGCGCGGAAACGGAAGAAGAGGACGACCCCCGCGCGACGCTGTCGGAGGCGCGCGCGATCGCCGCCGAGATCCGCCGGCTGCTCGCCCTGACCGGCCCGGACGGAAAGCCCCGCTATCGTCCGGGCGACTGCGCGGTGCTGCTCCGGGTGCTCAAAAACAAGGAGCGCGTCTACGTCCGCGCCCTGCGCGAGGCGGGGCTGGACGTGGAGATCTCGGGAGAAAAGGGCTTTCTTTTGGAGCCGGAGATCCTGCTTTGCCTGTGCCTCGTCAACGCGGTGGACAACCCCCGCCGCGACGTGTATCTCGCGGGGCTGATGCGCTCGCCGCTCTACGGCTTTTCGCAGGACGACCTGACCCGCATCCGGCTGTCGGCCGACACGGATCTGACGCTGTGGGAGAGCCTGGGGGTCTGCGCCGCCGACGCGCCGGATCCGCGCGTCGACCGGCTCAAAGACGACCTGGCCCGCTTCAGAGCCATGGCCGAAAGCCTCTCGGTCGACCGCTTTTTGCGCCGCGTCTACGACGAGACGGGACTGCTCGCGCTGGCCGGCGCCGGGGGCGGCGCAGGCCGCTCGCACCTGATGCGGCTCTGCCACTACGCCCGCGCCTTTGACCAGAACGAAAACAAAGGTCTGCACGCCTTTATCGGCTACGTCAACCGCCTGATCGACGACGAAGACGCCTTTGCCCCTCCGGCCGCCTCGCTGCCCGACCCGAACAAGGTGCAGATCATGACCATCCACAAATCCAAGGGGCTGGAATTCCCCGTGGTCTTTGCGGCGGGATGCGGCGCGCCGAACGTCAAAAAGAGCGACGGACCGTTTCTTCTCGACCCGACTCTGGGCGTTGTGGTCGCCCTGCGGGACGTCACCGGCCGCTCGGTCGTCAAAGGGCCGCTGTGGAACCTGGCCGCCGCCGCCCGCCGCGACGCGGACGCCGAGGAGGCGCTGCGCGTGTTCTACGTCGCGCTTACGCGCGCGAAAGAGCGGCTGTACGTGGTCGCTTCTCCCTACGGCAAAAAGCAGACCGACACCTATCGCAAAGAAGCCGCGCTGCTTCGCCTGGCCCCCCTCACCTACGCCTATCTCCGCGGCCCGTGCTCCTTTGCGGTGGCGGCTTCGTCCGTCGACGAAACTGCCGTCGAGTATTGGGACGCGCCCGTCGCCGCCCGCGACGGAGCAGGGGAGACGTGCGCCGCCCCCGCGGAGGACCCGGCGCTGCTTTCAGAGATGGAGCGCCGCTTTTCCTTCGTCTATCCCCACAGCCACCTGCACCGCCTGCCCGGCACCATCGCGGTCTCCCGGCTCTATCCCACCGTGCTGGACGGCTCCGAGGAGGACGCGGCGCCTCTGCCCGCGGCCTTTGACGAGGACGCCCGGCCGATCCTGCCCGCCTTTTGGCGCGGCGAGAGCGAGAGCGACGCCGCCGACCGCGGCGTGGCCACCCACCTCTTTTTGCAGTTCTGCGACCTCGACCGCCTGCTGGCCGACGGGGTGGAGGCCGAGAGCCGCCGCCTGGTCGAGCGGCAGTTCCTCACCCCCGCGCAGGCCGCGCTGGTGCGCCCGGAGGAGATCGAGACCTTTCGCCGCTCGCCCTGGCCCGCCGAGATGCTCGGCGCCGCGCGCCTGCTGCGCGAGTTCCGCTTTCACGTCCGTCTGCCGGCCGCCGGCTTTACCGACGATCCCGCGCTGCGCGAGGCGCTGTCGGACGAGCGGATCCTGGTGCAGGGCGTGGTGGACTGCCTGTGGGAGGACGCGGCGGGCGAGCTGACGCTCATCGACTACAAGACCGATCGTCTGACCGCCGCCGAGCTGCGCGACCCCGCCCGCGCCGCGCGGACGCTGCTGACCCGACACGGCCTCCAGCTCCGCTACTATACCGAGGCAATGACCCTCATTTTCGGCAAAACCCCCGCCAGAATCGGGGTCTATTCCCTACATGCCGGCCGCGCCTTCTGGCTCGGAGAGGACGGCGGGACGGAGCCGCCCCACCCGCGGCC
>JAGDBW010000228.1 GCA_017958845.1 Clostridia bacterium
CAAGACCGAAAACGACCGCGAGACCGGCTGGCTGGCGGTCAAAGAACTGCTGCGGGTCAGAGAACACGGCCGGCCGCGGCTGCACATCTTTCGCACCTGCACGCGGCTGATCGAATGTCTGCCGGCTCTGCTCTGCGACGAAAAAAAGCCGGGGGACGTGTCGACCGAGCCGCACGAGATCACCCACGCGCCGGACGCGCTGCGCGGCTTTGCCGTCTATTATGCCCGGCCGGCCGGGATCGGGGCGGCCCCGGCTGCCCCGGCCTTTCGCTACCGAGATCTCTCGGAGGACTGGGAACAGGCCACGCCCGCCGAGCGGACGCGGATGCTGCGCTGCCGGCAGAGCGGCTTTAGGCCCTGCGGGCACGAGAGCGACGCGTGGTAGGAGCGGCGCGGAGGGAGACGGACGCGAGCGGGCGGAGCGCCGACACACAGGCAGGAGCCGACGAGGCGAGTATGCCCCGCGGCGCAAAGAAAGCGGCGGCGGGGACCGGAGGCCGATCCGTGCGGGACGGGGCGGCGCGGCCGGCGGACGCCGGACTCCGAGAACCTCGCCGCGGCAAACCAACACAAAAGGAAGAGAGTATGCACATCGACACGGATCGCCGGGCTTTTTTTGAGCAGCTGCTGGAAAAAACCCGGCAAAACCTGCGCACGGTCTCGGATCGTCTGGACGTCTGGTACGAGCAGTACAAAGGCTCGACCAAGATCGACGGATCGAGCGAGGAGGCGTCCGCCGTGCGCAACATTTCTTATGAGATCGTGGAGAGCCAGGTGGACTCCACCATCCCGCCGCCCAAGGTGGACGCCGGACGGTACAGCGAGCATCGGTCGCGCAACGCGCTGGCCGTCGAGCATCTGTGCGGGCGGCTGCGGGACCGGCTCCCCTTTGAAAAACTCAACGACATCGACGAGCGCTACACCTACATCCTGGGCGGCAGCGTGTGGCTGGTCGAGTGGGATCACCTCGCCGCGACCCCGGACGGGCACGGAGAGATCCGGATCAGCTGTCTGTCTCCGCGCGACTTTTTTCCGCAGCCGGGCATCTATGAGGTCCGGGACATGGAATACTGCTTTTTGCGCTTTGTCACCACGGGCGACGAGCTGACGCGGCGCTGGCACGTCCCGCCCGAGCAGGTGCGCCTGGCGGAGACCGACGGCGAGAGCGACCTGCTCCCCGGCGGCGACACCGTCACGGTCTACCTGTGTTACTATCGGGACGACGAAGGCGAAGTGGGGCGGTTTTTGTGGTCGGGCGAGCTGACGCTGGAGGATATGCCGCGCTACTTCTTTCGCAAGAGAGAGGTCTGCGCCGTCTGCCGCCGGCCGGCGGGCAGCTGTGACTGTCCGGGCGGCCGCACGATCCTCGCAGACGAGGTGTGCGAGACGCCCGCGCGCGATTACGTGCGCTCGGACGGGACGGTCATCCCCTGCCTGACCGCGACGCGTGAGGTCGACTTTTCGGCGGGGGAGGCGGGGGGTTTGTTTAAGAAAACCGAGATCCCCTATTATGTCCCCCGCGATTTTCCGATCGTCATCCGCAAGAACACCTCCTGCGACAAACAGCTGCTGGGGCAGTCGGACTGCGAGTTTCTTCGCCCCATCCAGCAGCAGATCAACAAGGTGGAGAGCCGCATCCTGCAAAAACTCATGCGCGCCGCCGTGACCCCCATCGTCCCCGAAGACGCGCAGATCACGCTCTCCAACCGCATCTTCGGGCAGGTGATCAAACTGCGGCCGGGCGAGTCCGCCGCCGACTACGGCACCGTGGACACCACGCCCGACATCTCGCGCGACATCGCGCAGGCGGAGCGGCTCTACCAGCACGCCAAGCGGCTGATCGGCATCTCCGACGCCTTTGTGGGTCTGGACAACATCGAGATCTCCGGCTACAGCCGTCAGCTGCAGCTCTCCCAGAGCGCGGGGCGGCTGGAATCCAAGCGCCGCATGAAGTACGCGGCCTACGCCGACATCGACCGCCTGATCTTCGGCTACTATCTCGCCTACGCGGACGAGCCGCGCTGCGTGGACTACAAGGACGCGGCGGGACGGATCTGCTCCTGCCGCTTTGATCGCCGCGACTTTCTCGAGTGGGACGCGGCGGCGGGGCGGTACGTCTACGACGACGACTATCTCTTTTCTGTCGATCTCAACGCCACGGTCACGGGCGAACGCTCGGCGCAGTGGGAGCGCAACCTCGCCAACCTCACCTCCGGCACCCTCGGCGACCCGGCCGATCCGGCGACCCTGCTCCGCTACTGGCAGCTGCAGGAACGGGTGCACTATCCCTTTGCGCGAGAAAACGTGGAGCACTTCAAAAGCCTCATAGAGGCGGCGTCGGGGATCGGGCCGCGCCCGGAGCCGGAAGGGGGTGAACAACTGGGAGCCAACAAACGAACTTTGCCCGCTGGCTCCGGGAGGAGGGCGGCGCGCTGCTCGCGCGCTACGCC
>JAGDBW010000024.1 GCA_017958845.1 Clostridia bacterium
GCCGGACGCCGTCACGGTGACGGGACACACCCCGACCTTTTTGATCGACCCCGCTTTTCGCGGCCGCATCTGGAAAGGCGCCGGACATATCGCCGTCGACTGCGGGGTGTTCGCCACCGGCGTCCTCGGCTGTATCTGTCCGGATACGGCGGAAGAATACTACGTCGAAAAAGGATGAGCGGCCCCGCGGAAGCCGAAGGAAAGAAAAGGAAGGGAAAGCGAAGAAAAAAGAGCGCGACGCGCTCTTTTTTCGTTTTTTTTGCGTGTTGGCCGGGCGGTCTGCGCCCTTTTTACCGGATGGCTTTTCCGACCGCTTTTCAGCTTTCGGGGCTTGTTTGACGTGCGGGGCGCCCTTGTCAGCGTGGGAGGGTCAGGCGGGCGGGCGTCAGCCCTTCGGCGGCCGCCGTGACCGTATAGGCGGTCGCGCCGTCGGCGTCGGGGAGGAGAAAGGCGCGCGCGTGGCCGAAGAAGGTGCTGCGGCGCCACACGGGCGGCTCTTCTCTGCCCGTCCGCACGCCGCCGTAGACGCCCATCTGCCGCGTGTCGGGGCCGCGCATGACGACCGTCAGGCGGTTTTCTCCCCGGACGAAACGCCCCGCAAAGCGGTAAGGCGCCGGCCGGTAGAGCGTGCCGGGGTGAAAATGGTCAACGGGAAAGCTGCGGCCGATGAGAACGCCGTTGAGAAACACCTCAAACGCGCCGAACAGCCGCTCGAACTCGACGAATGTGCTGTCGCCGTCGTCGTCAAAGACGGCCTCAAAGGTCGCCTCGAGCGTCTTTTCCTCCCCGGTGGAGAACTGCCAGACCAGGCGGTGCTCGTCCTCGTAGCGGGGGTTGCGCGGCTCGTCGATCGCGCGCTTGAACACCGAGTCGACGCCGCCGTGGTCGACGACGCCGGTCCTGTCGTCGATCGGCGGGACGGGGTACGGCTCGGACGGCCCGCCGCCGCGGGACACCCGCCAGCCGTCGAGGGGGCGCGTCACGACGCGGGGCAGATACTTGTCGGGCTCAAAGCAGGCGGGGTCGCCGTTTCCGACGCCGACGATCCGGCCGCCCTCGACCGAAAAGGTCACGGGTCTGTCCGAGCGGGCGCACACGACGCCGTCCGCGTCGGCGACGGCCGCGTCGACGCCCAGCACCTCGCCCGTCACGGGGTCGGCGACAGGGGTGAGCAGCAGCTTTGCCGCGGCTTTCGGAGTTTGGAGGCGGGCGCGCAGGGTCTCGCCCCGCCGCTCGCCGACCGCCTCCAGCACGCCCGGCTCAAAGTCGAGATCGAAGCGGGCGCAGTCGAAGGGGGCGAGGGTCTTCTCTCCGACCGGGCGGCCGTTGAGAGTCAGCGCGATATGCTCGCAGTTGGAGTAGACCGCGACGCGCACCCGCTCGCCCGGGCAAAAATCCCAGTGCGGCAAGATCTCCAGCACCGGCTCGTCCGTCCAGCAGGAGCGGTAGTAGTGGAACGTATGCTTGGGGATGCCGACCAGGTCGATCGCGCCGAAGGAGGAGGAGAGGTTGCGGTCGGTAAAGGGCGCCGGCTCGCCGAGATAGTCGATGCCGGACCACATGAACGCGCCCGCCAGATAGTCGCGGGCCTCGTAGAACCTGACCCATCCGTCGGGGGTCGAGCCGCCCATGGCGGTATGCTCGCCCGTGCCGAGGACCCGGCCGTGCGCAAAGTCGTCGATCCCCGCGCCGCGGCACAAAAAGTGAGAGCCCTCCTCGGTGCCGAGCATGACGGCGGCGGGGTGCTCCGCGTGGTAGCGGTCGGCGTGACCGCCGGGGACGTGCCGCCCCTCGCTGTCCACCGTGAGCCGCTCGACGTTGCGCACGTAGTTGAAGCCCCGCACGTCGACCACGGCGTTGACGCCGCCGTCCGCCGAGCCGTTGTTGGCGCCGAAGGTGACCGGGCGGGTGTCGTCGAGAGCTTTCAGCCGCCGATAGGCGACGGCGGCCATCCGCTCGCCGGCGTCGGTGGACTGGACCTGCTCCACGTACTCCTCGTTGCCCAGCGACCAGAGGATGATCGAGGGGTGGTTGCGGTGGCGGGTGACCATGTCGTCGAGCTGGCGCAGCGCCTCGGGCGACGCGCCGAACAGCCGCGTCTCGTCGATGACCAGCATCCCCGCCTCGTCGCACGCCCGGAGCAGATCGTCCGAGGCCGGGTGGTGGGAGGAGCGCACGGCGTTGACGCCCATGGTTTTCAGCAGATGGATCTTGTAGGCCGCGACCGAAGCCGGCAGGGCGACGCCGAAACCGCCGAAATCCTGGTGCAGGCAGGCGCCGCGCAATTTAAGATGCCGGCCGTTGAGAAACATCCCGCGGTCGGGATCGAAGACGACCTCGCGGAAGCCGAAGACCGTCTCGTCGAGCAAAAGCGGCTCGCTTTCTTCTGCCGACGCGGACGATGTGCGGGCCTGTTTTTCTTCCGGCGCGGGGTCGGACGGCCCGTCGGTCAGCGCCTCGAGCACCGCGCGGTAGAGAGCGGGATCGTCCACGCTCCACAGGCGCGGCGCGGGGACGGTACAGGACAGCGCGCAGGGCGCTGTACCCCGCGGCGGGACCGACAGGGCGGCGTCGGCCGAAGCGACGCACGCGCCCGCGGCGTCGAGGACACGGCAGCGCAGCGTCATCTTCCGCTCCGCGTCCGAGGCGCTATACACGGTCGTTTCGACGGTCACGGCGCCGCTGACGCGGGCCTTGACGAACGTGGCGCCGCACGGGATATACACCTCGTCGGTGAGGATCATGCGCACGTGCCGGTAGATGCCCGCGCCCTCGTACCACCAGCCCTCCGGCTGGGAGGCGTCGACCCGGACGGCGACGACGTTGTCGCCCGGGCGCATCACTTCGGTGACGTCAAAGACGGCGGCGGTGTAGCCGCTCGCGTGGCGGTCGATATACACGCCGTTGACAAACAGGATATAGTCGCGGAACACGCCCTCAAACTCCAACAGCACCCGGCGGGGCCGGTCGGAGTCGTCGAGCGGGATATGCCTGCGGTACCAGCCGACCGCATAGGTCGGCAGGTGGGTGTCGCCGTCCGGCGAGCGGTCGGCCGGTACGAAGGGACTGATCGGCCGCGCGCCCGCCTCGGTGTTGGCGCGGCGGTCCGGCGCGAGCTCAACGCCCCAGTCGTGCGGGACGTCCACGCGGCGCATCAGCCCCTCGTGATAGAACACGGCGGCGGGGCCGGTCGCTGCGCCGCATTTGCGAAGACCGAAGGAGGCAAACTCGCCGCTGTCGCGGTCGAACAAAAACAGCCAGTTCCGGTCGAGGTCGATCTTTCGTATCATCTGTTTTCCCTCTTTTTCCGTTGTCGGTCTCCCGGCAAAGTTCCCCCGTTTCCCTATCCGCGCGCGGGCGGCGGGCGGAGACGGCGCGGCACTCACCGTTCCGCTCCGACGGGGCTGTCGCTTGTAATCATTATAACACGATCATTATAATATAAATAAAGCCGTTTGAAAAGAGGAACCGACAAAACAGCCCGGCGCGGGCCGCACATGAAAAGAGAGCCGGACAAAATGTCCGGCTCCCGGATGCGTCGACGTTTTCCGGCGGCGCTGTTCGCTCGTTTTTGCGTTGGATCGCGCGACGACAACCCGGCGAAAAAGGGGCGAAAACCGATCAGTCCGATCCGTCGATGATCTCCGACAACAACGCCATGTCGAAACAATCGAAGGATACTTCAACAATCCGATCGGTATATACGATGATGGATACGGGTGTTTCACGGGCGTATATTCTTCCGATAAAGCATTCGTCTCCCTGATACAGATCGACGGCATACGGCCCCAGCTCCAGCCCCTCCGAAACGGGCGCGTCGGTCCTCTCAAATCCCGACGTTTCGCCGTATCGGATGACAAATCGATATCGTATGCCCGCCACTCTGTATGTGAAATCAAACATGGGATATTCGACATAGAAAGACGCGCTCATCTGATACTCCGTCGATCCCGTGATGACGGGGATCTCGCACGTTTCCATTTTTTCGGCCGCCTCCCGGGCGGTGGTTTGGTCGATCATCGCGTAGATCGCGCTGATGTCGCTCTCTGTTACAAAGTTTTCGTACTGTGTCGGGTCCCCCTTGGCGCAAGTCAAAAACGTCCGGATCTCCTCGAGAGAATGAAACGGAATGATGCGAGGAGGATCGACCGGAGAGGGGCCGTCGGTCGGCAGTTCGTTCTCCGAAGCGGGGTCTTCGTTTGCCGGATCATTTTGGACGATCGGAGACCCCCCTTTTTCGGGAGGCAGAGGCGTCTTCGGCCGGAAAAGGACCGCCCACAGCACCCCCGCGACCAGCAGCAGGCACGCCGCCGGCACGGCGTAGAGATACCATCGACGCAGCCCGGCGCGCGGGTGCGGACGGGGGGAGCGGTCGGCCGTTTCGGCTGTTTTTCGTATACGGGGCAGGCAGCGGTCGATGAGCCCGTCGTCGATCTTTGAGAGGGCGTTGAACAATATTTCACCGTTCATTTTTCTGTTCCTCCAGATACTGTTTCAGTTGTTTGCGGGTCTTTGAGAGACTGCTGCGGACGTGGTTTTCCCGGATGCCGCAGGCGGAGGCGATCTGCGCGGGGCTTTTGAGCAGATGGTAGCGCAAAACGAACAGATCCGCCGCCCGACGGTGCAGGCCCTTCAAAAACGCGTTCAGAAGCGGGACCAGCTCCTCCTCCGACACGTCCGCGCCCGACGGCAGACAGTCAGCGAGCTCGTCAAAGACGTATTCGTCCCGGCGGAGGATGCGGTCGGGCGGCACGTCAAAGACGCGGGCGATCCGCTCGATCGTCGGCCAGTCCGGTCGGCGGGTCCCGTTTTCCCACTTGGAAACGAGGTCTCTCGACACAAACAACTGCCGGGCGAGGGTCTCCTGCGACATACCGCGGCTCTCTCTCAAGTCCGCTATGGTCTTTCCGATCTCCATACAGGCCTGTTTTTGTCCTTTCCGTCTTTTTTGCAGAGGGTGCCGTATTTCGTTTTCCGTTTCTATTGTAGCGGAGAACGTCTCTTTCGTAAAGGGACAAAACGCACCCGGCTCCGCAGACGATCCGGGCTATGATCCGTACCGTTAAAAACGGCAAAGACCAAGAAAGCACCCCGCAAGGGGGCGCAGTTGCCGGAAGGCGTCGGTTCCGCCCGGAATCCGTCCTCGCGTGTGGCTCTCTTCGACCGGATGCCGTTCACATATCGCTCCGCTCGCAGCAATTCTTATCTCGGCGGCGAAAACGGCCCGCGCCAAAGGCGCGGTCCGAAATCTGTAGGGTAGCGCCTCCACCACCAAAAAACGCCCCGCTCGCATGGGGGCTGCTACTTGGCGGGATAGAGAACGCCGGCACCCGGAATCCGCCCTCGCCGACGGTTCGCTTCGGTTTTGCCCACTTATGACCGTGTGTTTTGCTCCGTTCGAAGCAACTCACAGCTCGGCGGCACAGCCACGGACCGCGCCAAAGGCGCGGCCGTTCCTGGGGTGCCGGAAAAAAGCCGACCCCCTCATGTGGATGACGACGATTGTTTGAGAGAACGCCGGCACCCGGAATCCGCCCTCGCCGACGGTTCGCTTCGGTTTTGCCCACTTATGACCGTGTGTTTTGCTCCGTTCGAAGCAAC
>JAGDBW010000004.1 GCA_017958845.1 Clostridia bacterium
GGGGCGAGGCGCTTGGGACAGAGCGGGCGGAAGAGCGAAAAGCGGGCGAGCCGGCGCGGGGGAGACGGACGGGGATCGGGCGCTCCTGACAGGGCGGGCCATAGAGCGGCGGAGCGGACGGTCGGCCCCGGTCACGCGAGCGGGCCGACGTAGACGCGGTGGGCCCCGATGGGAAAGAGCGCGGTGAGCAGACGCACGATCTCGGCCTGTACGGCGGGATCGGCGCCGCCCTCGCAGAGCACCGCGACGCCGCAGACCTGCGGCAACTCGCTCCCCGCGACCCGGGAGCCGCTGTAGGTGATGCGCTCGCCCTCGGAGAGCGTGACCATGGCGCGGGCCTGCCCCACCCCGTCGAGCGCGCGGACCATCTCTGCGATCTCCGCTTCCAGCGCCCGGCGGTAGCTCTCGGTCCGGTCTTCTTCGCTGACGGCGGTCTGCGCGGCGGTCTTTTTTTCTCCCGTCAGCGTCCCTCCCACGACCACCAGCGCGACCCCGACCAGCGCCAGCAGGGCCCAGAGCCATTTGCGTTTCAGCGCTCCGAAAAAACGGGCAAAGACGTGTTCATCTTCCACGGACGATCACCTCGCAATCCTTTGACAATTTTTCTCTGAGGCACCCTTCGACCGCCGTCTCCCAGCCGGCGGGCACGACCGCCTCCGCCCGCAGACCGCCCTGCGGCGTCTCGGTCAGGGTCAGCGAGATCTCGTCGGCCGACAGGCCCACGGCGGCCGCGACCTCGAGCCTGAGCGGCTCCTCGGCAAAGCCGAGCACGTAGGAGAAGGCGGAGCCGGCGGCGCTCTCGGTCTCGGGCGGCAGATCGAGCGACGGGACGCCGTCCCGGATGAGCCGGACCAGCGGGGCGCAGACAACGGCAAAGGATACGACGGAAAAAACAAAGGTCACCCACTTTTTGTTTTTTCCCTCCGGGGCGAGCAGCGCCGCCAGCGCGGTGACGGCGGCGGCGAGGACGACGGCGGTCAAGGTGGCTTGCATACGGTTTCCTTTTTTCTGTCCGGGACACGGACGGGCGGCGGCAGAGGCGAGAGAGGTGACAGAGGCGGCGGGGTGCGAAACAGGCGGGAGCGCGGGGCGGGCGGTTTTCCCGCGGGCGTTGTTTCGGAGCGGCGGGCGTCCGCGCGCGGGGTCCGTCCCGGGGCTTTTTCGGTCGGGGGCGGGGCTTTCTTTTCTTTTTTACGCGGCGGCGACGCCGGTACGCAAAAAGACGGCCGCCGTCACGAGCAGCGAGACCAGAGCGAGGATCAGCGCGGCGAGCAGCAGATCGCACGCGCCCCGGCAGGCGGCAAAAAAGCGCTTTCCGCTCTCAAAGCCGAACAGCGACGAGACGCCGCCCGCCGCCGAGAGCGAAACGGAGAGCAAAAGCAGACGCACCGCCTGCGGCAAGGTCAGCGACAGGAGGGCGATCACGGCGGCGCCGCCCACCGCGCCGCGGATGACCGAGAGCGACCCCGCCAGCGTGGAGAGCGCGCCGCTCACCGTCGGGCCGACGGTGGGGATCATCTGCCCCAGCGCGTACCTGGCACCCCGGAGCGCGGCCGTGTCGGCGGCGGAGGCGACCGCCGTCTGAAAAGCGACGGAGGCCGAAAAGACGGCGCACAGCGCCCCCAACACCGACAGGCACAGGCGTTTGAGTCCTCCCGCCGCCTCGGAGACCCGCGGCGCGTCGGTCAGGGCCGAGACCAGCGCCAGGCCGAGGCAGGCGCGGCAGAGCGGCAAAAGGACGGCGGCGATCGCCGTCTCGCACAAGGTCAGCCACAGGGCGACCGAGGAGGAGCCGACGGCGGCCGAGGCGGTGTTTCCGCCCGAGACGAGCAGGGCGGCAAAGACGCCCCACATCCCCTCGCCAAAGGTGCACAGATCCCGCAGATCGGCGGCGGCGTCGCCGACGGCGCCGGTCAGCAGTCCGACGGCCGAGGCGCCGACGACCGCGGCGCAGACCGCGTCGAGGGTGTCGGAGATGGCTTTTCGGTCGAGGGAGGCCGAGAGCATCCGCGCCGCTCCCCCCAGCATCGCCAGTCCGCAGCAAAGGCACAGCAGCCGCAAGGCGTCCGGCCACGAGGCCGAAAAGCCCTCCGCGAGCATCTGCAGCACCCGCCGCAGACCCAGCGCCCGGCTCACGTCCTCCGCACTCTCGTACGGCAGCTCGTCTGCCCCCTCGGGCAGCGTATCCCGCAGGCGTTCCAGCCACGCCCGCACCTCGCCGTTTGGTTCTTGTCCGGGCGAAGCCGCCGCGCCGCTTTGGCTCTCCGCGTCCGGCGCGGCGGCACGGACCGGCAGGGCCGTGCAGGCGAGCAGACACAACAACAGACACCAGAGGAGCGCGAGAGTTTTGGCGGCGCGGAGACGGGGGGCTGCGGTCGGTCGGGTCGGTCGGCCGCTCGGGGTGCGGCGGCGGGCGTTCGTCTCGGTCTCTCTCATGCTCTCGTCCTCTCAGCGTCTCCCCGGCGTCCGCGCCCGGTTTTTTCTCCCCGGCTCCCGGCGCGGGGTTTCGGTTTGTGTCCGCCGACGGTTTTTAGTTTTGCGCGACCAGCGTCGCCGCCGTGCGGAGCAGTTCGGTCAGGCACGGCAGCGCGAGCAGGACCAGCTCCGCCCGGCCGCAGAGTTCCAGCTTTGCGCCGACCTGCTCCGCCCCCAGCTCGCGGCAGGCGTCCGCGCCGATCTCGGTGACGTAGCCGACGGCGAGGGCTTTGAGCAAAAGGGGGGTCCACGACCCCAGCCCTCCCTGCCCGGAGAGCTGCGCGAGCGCCGCGACCGCGGGCGAGACGCGGGCGAGCCACCCGACGAGCAGCATCGCCCCGCCGCAGAGCGAAAGCAGGGTCGCCTGACGGCCGCCGCCGCTCTCGCGCAGCAGCGTCCCCGCCATCGCGCACAACAGGGCGAGGCCGCCCATCTGCCACAGCGTCATCAGAAACCGAACACCTCCCTCACCTCGCCGATGAGCGATCCGATCTCGCGCACGAGCATGAGCAAGACGATGACGATGCCGGTCAGCGAGATCAGCATGGTCTGTTCGTCCCGGCCGGCGCGTCCGAGGATCTGCGCCGTGACGGTGACGAGCATCCCCACGCCCGCCACACGGAGCAAAAGACTGATGTCCATGGGTCGTCCTTTCCGTTTTTTTCGGTCTCGGGTCCGTTGTTTGCGCGGTTTTCGGGAGGTCGGCGACCGTTGGATCCTCGGGGCCTTCCGGTCTTTCGGACGGTTTGTCCGCGCGGGCCGTCCGTCAGAGCAGGAGGATGACCAGCATCAGCCCGCCGGTCACGCACAGACACCGAAAGAGCCGGGCGCGGGCCGGACGCTCCGTCCGGTGGCGTGCGTAGGCGCTCTCAAACTCGACGATGTAGTAGTCGCAGCAGCTGATCTGCTCCTCGAGATAGCTGCGGCCGATCTCCGACCCGAAGGCCCGGAGCAGCGTCATCTCGTCGGCCGAGACCCAGACGCCCCTGCGGCACCGCTCCAGCGCCGCCGCAAAGTCGCCCGTCTCCCGCAAAGCCGGGAGAAAGCCGCAGCGCTCCAGCTCCGGACAGCAAAAGGTCTCCCACACCCGGGCGAGAGGCATGTGAAAGCAGGCGATCTGCGCGCGGACGTGCCGCAAAAGGAGCAAAAAGCCCTCGCTCTGCCCGACCCGGCGGCTCTCAAAGCGCGCATAGCACGCGGACAGGCCCACGCTCCCGCCGATCAGCAGCAAAGCCCCCGCCAGCCGAACGATCATGATATACCTCTCTTTTTCAGGCGGGCCGCCTCGCCCGCAAAGGACAGCGCGTCGCCGGACGGAGGCGGCGCCCAGTCCACCGTATACCGGCGGCGGTCCCGGCGGCGGGTGATGCCCACAAACGCGCCGAACACGCCGCACTCGCAGAGCAGTCGTACCGGGCCGCGGCGCATCAGCGCCCCGAAGCTGTCGGCGTGGGCGGAGGCGATCAGCGGCACGCCGCAACTCTGGGTGCCGAGGATGGACTCGGCCTCGTCAAAAGAGCCGATCTCGTCGCAGACCACGACCTCCGGCGAGAGCGTGCGGGTGGCGATCTCGATGCCCTCGGCCTTGGGATATCCGACCAAAAAATCCACCATGCACCCCCGTCCGAGCGCCTGCGCGCCCAGCTCCTCGCGGCAGTCCACCACGGCGACGCGCCGGGCGCGCGGACCGCAGGACAGACGCAGGATCAGGTCGCGCAGCAGCGTGGTCTTTCCCACTCCGGGGGCGGAGTAGACCAGCATCCCCTGCGCGCCCTCCAGCCGCTCAAACGCCTCCAGCGCCGCGTCGGCCGCCCCGGGCACGCTGTGCGGCAGTCGAAACACCAGCGAGCTGACCAGATCCACCCCCAGCACCGCCCCGTCGCGCGTCACGGCGCGCCCCGCCACGCCCACGCGGCACCCGTCTACGAACAGATATCCCTCGCGCAGACTTTCGGTGTAGGCGTAGACCGAGCCGTCGCAGCAGCGGCGCAGGAGCGCCTCCACCTCGGCGGCCGGGACGACGACGGAGAGCGGCAGGTTGTGTCCGTCCAGCACCAGCGACGCCAGCCGGTCCGCGCGCACGCGGATCTCGGACAGCCGCTCGCAAAAGTCGGGGATGAGCGCGGCCTCCCGCTCCACGGCCGCCCGCAGACGCGGCGGCAGACGCCGGCAGACGCGCAGACAGGCCCCGGTGAGGGGAGACGCCGTCCGGTCGGACGGGCGTTCTGTTTTCTCTTCGGTTTCGGTCATACGGGTCCCGGACATGTCCGCTCTCCCCTCCCCCGCCCGACGGATCCGACGGACAGTCCCGGTCGGCTCGAACGGGTTTATACATTTTTTGTATATACATTTTACGTTTTCGGGTGCGTCTTTTACGTTTTTTGCGTTTTTTT
Source organism: Clostridia bacterium (assembly GCA_017958845.1). GTDB lineage: Bacteria > Bacillota > Clostridia > Oscillospirales > CAG-272 > UBA1740. Next base: position 4,869 of record JAGDBW010000004.1, read on the forward strand.
GTGTATATTCGTGCTTTTCGGGCGTTTTTGGGATATTTTTTGGTCAAAAAATGAAGAAAAACCGTTGACAATTTTGGGGAAAAGCTGTATAATATGCGCGAATACGGCGAGAACGCGCCGATCGTTCCGCCCGAAAAAACAGAGGAGATAGATTACAGCATGAGAACTTCTACCGGTATCGTGCGCAGCATCGACTGCCTGGGTCGCTTTGTCATTCCGAAAGAGATGCGCCGTCATCTGCAGATCAACGAAGGGGATCTGCTCGAGGTCGCCGTGGAGCAGGACAAGATCGTCATCCGCAAGTATGACAAGGCCTGCGTGCTCTGCAGCAGCACCGATAACCTCTCTACCTTCAACGAAAAGCAGATCTGCCGCGACTGCCTCAACAAGATCAAGGCCGCGTTCTGATCTTCGTTTTCGCCCTATCCTATGCGCCGGCCGCGCAGGTTATGCGCCGGCAAAAAGCGCGCCTTTCGGCGCGCTTTTTGCTTTGCTTTTTTTCGGGGCTTTTTTTGCGGGCGGGCGACGGGGTTTCGCTTTCGAGGTCACTTTTTTGGCGGGCGACGGATCCCGCCCGGACGCGGGGCCGGGGCGACGCCGCCCCGCAACGAAAAAAGCGGAGCGAGGGTGCTCTGAAAAAAAGCGGGGCGACGAACACTCCGAAACAAAAAAGCGGAGCGAGGGTGCTCCGAAAAAAAGCGGGGTGACGAAC
>JAGDBW010000025.1 GCA_017958845.1 Clostridia bacterium
CGACGATACCGCCGACGTTGGAGTTGTTGTTGGTCATGGTCAGGGCGGCGTTGTTCTCGCAGTTCTTGATGTAGGCCTGGGCGATGGTGCCGGTCTGCGAATACTGGGCGATGATGCCGCCGACGCGGGCGTTGCCGGAGGTGGTGGCGGACTTGATGGCGCCGGAGACGGTGCAGTATTCGACGGTGATGTTGCCCGTCGCTTCGGCGGCGATACCGCCGCAGTAGTAGGCGGCGATGTCACAGTCGACGATATCCACGTGGGAGATCAGCGCGCCGTCGAGCAGTTTGTTGGCCAGGGCGCCGCACTTGTCGGACGTGGTGGTCTTGGCAAACGCGGTCTCTTTGACTTTCAGGTTCTTGACGGTGCCGGCGATCTCGGTGAAGAGCGCGGAGGTCGCGCCCGTCACAAAGTGATCGTGGCCGTCGAGGATGACGCCGGCCGGCAGGGCGATGGGCGTCCATTCGACCAGGTCGATGTTCTTGATGATCGTGTAGGTGCCGGCCTCGGAGATGGCGGCGAGATCGGCCTGGGTGCGGATGGGCGTGCCTTCCCACGTCAGGTCTTCGGGGTTGGGATCGACTTCGTAGAAGGGCACGAAGATCGTGTCGGCCGTGATGATGAGCGCGTTGACGTCCTCGACGGTGAGCAGCGCGTCGTCACCGCCCTGGATCTTCCAGCCGCGGAAGAAGAAGGCGTAGACCTTCATCTGTTCGGCGGTGGGAGAGGCGGCGGCGCAGTCTTCGTCGACGGTCTGCACGGAGTATTCGGCGCCTTCTTTGTCAAGGAACTTGACGGTATAGTGGTAGATGTCGCGGTAGACGGCGTTGAAGGAAACGTCGCTCTTGACGACGTAGGCCAGAACGGCCGCGTTGTCCATGGTCTCGCCCTCACCGTTGAGCTTCCAGCCGATGGCCTTCTGGCCGATGACGGCGGGCGCGGCGGGGATGGAGGCGACGGAGGTGCCCCAGTCGATCGTCAGGGCCTCGCCGATGGTCGCGCCGTCTTTGTCCTTGAAGGTGACGGTGTGGGTGTCGACGGTGTAGACGGCGGCAAAGAAACCGTCTGCTTTGATCAGCAGCGCCGCGATGGCGTCGGCGTCAAGCAGATCACCCTCGCCGTTGAGTTTCCAGCCGGCAAAGGTGTAGCCCTCCACAGCGGGAGCGGACGGGATCGAGCCGGCCGGGATCGAGGTACCCCAGTCGAGCACCAGGGCATCGCCGATGATCTCGCCGTCTTTGTCTCTGAAGGTGACGGCGTGGATGTCGATGGTGTAGGCGGCCGAGAAGAAGCTGTCGGCTTTGATCTCCAGCGCCGCGACGGCGTCGGCATCAAGCGCGTCGCCCTCGCCGTTGAGTTTCCAGCCGGCAAAGGTGTGGCCCTCGACGGCGGGCGCGGACGGGATGGAGGCGGCGGGGACGGAGGCGCCCCAGTCGAGCGTCAGGGCCGTGCCGATGGCCTCGCCGTCTTTGTCGATAAAGGTGACGGTGTGGGTGTCGATGGTGTAGGCGGCGGCGAAACGAAGGTCGCCGCTGACGGTCAGGGCCGCGACGGCCTCGGCGTCGAGCGCCTCGCCCTCTCCGTTGAGCTTCCAGCCGGCAAAGGTGTAGCCCTCGACGGCGGGCGCGGACGGGATGGAGGCGATCGCGGCGCTGTCGCCCTCTTGGACGGTCAGCGTCCCGATGGTCGCGCCGTCCTTGTCGGCAAAGACGAGCGAATAGGTAGCGACGGGAGGTTGGGTCGGGGTCTCTTGTGTCGTCGCGGCGGGTTCGGTCGCGGGCTCGGACGGTTTTTTCTTCTCGCAGGAGAAGAGGGACGCGAGCGCTACGACGAGTACCAGAAGCAACAACAAAAATTGCTTTTTCATGATTTCCTCCTTAGCATATAAATATTTTCTGTTCTTTCGAGTCTTTTAGGATTTGTGCTATATAGATATTTTATTATAAAGGATTTGCTTTTTCAATGTGCGGTTTTGACAAATCGGCAATGCGGTTTTTGTGCAATGTCCTTCCCGGAGCGGGGAGAGCATCAGCGCGGCGAGCGGGGGCGGACGGCCCGCCGTCTGCGGGCGGATGAAAAAAGGATGAAAAAAAGAGAACGGCGGCAGAGCCGCGCCGAAAAGGCGCGGCCGGGCGAGAACGGCGCTGGCCGCAAGCGGGCGAAAAGCCGCCCCGGAAAGCGGAAAAAGCCGGACAACGAGGGGCGGCGGGCGGGTGTGGCAGGCAAAAATAAAAAGGCGCGGCCGTCCGGCCATCAAAAAGAGCTCCGTCGCGAGGCGGAGTTCTTTTTTTGTTTGATCCTGTTTTGTTTGATCTTGTCGGCGCGCGTCGGCCGCGGACGGACGAACGGCCGGTCAGGCGGTCGGGGACGCGGGCGGAGGGGGTCGGGAGCGCCAAAGGCGCGAGGGTCGTCAGCGCTTGCGGTTGTACAGGACGACGGAGCAGTTGATGCCCATCCAGCCGCCGTCGCCCCACTGGATGCCGGTGGTCTCGACGACGACGAGCCGGATCGTGTGCGTGCCGGAGGGGACGCAGCAGAGCCGCGTGTTGGCGCCGTAGCCGGGGCCGAGAGTAAAGCGGTTGACCTCCTCGCCGTCCACCAGCACGGCAAAGGTCATGGTGCCGTCGGTGATGCCTTCGTTGGCGCTGAGCCACGCGATGATCTCGCCCGCGCAGTTGGCGGAAAACTGGGTATACTCATCGACCGCGGTAAACACCAGCGCGTAGGAGCGGATGTTGTAGACGTTGGTGGTATAGCCCGTGCGGCTGTCGGCTTTCATGGAGATGCTGGTGGAGGTGTAAGCGGAGCTGCTCAACTTGGTCAGGGTGACGGTGGTGTCGCCCCGGATGTACTCGGTCGCGCCGGCCACCGTGGGGGCATAAAAGTAGCCGCTGCCCGCGTTCGGGATCGTGGCGTTCTGCCCTTCTTTGACGGAGGCGGTGCCGATGGTGTTCCCGCTCGTGTCGAGGAAGGTGACGGTGTAGGTGGGGATGATGCGCGTATAGACCGTAACGAACGACCCCGAGGACGTGATGGGCAGGCGCGAGAGCATGTAGCTGTTGTAAACGCTGCCGCCCCATTGCCAGCCGGTAAAGGTGTAGCCCTCCCGCGCCGGCGCGTCGGGTACGGAGGAGAGCCGGTCGCCGTGGAGCACGGTCTGGTTGGGCGCGACGCGCTCGCCGTCCTCATCGCGGAACTGCACGGTATAGGCGATACGTTCGTAGGCGGAGGTGAAGGTCTCGTCCGCCTCGGGGCGGAAAGCGATCATCTCCTCATAGGCGTACGTCTGCCCGTCGGCGGCGCGCTGCCATCCGACAAACCGGTAGCCGGCGGAGGCGGCGGGCGCGTCGGGCACCGTCAGCGGGTCGCCCGCGCGCAGATATTCGCGTGCGAGGACGGTCCCTTCGGTGGTCTGATAGGTGACCGTCAGATCGTAGACGAGTTCTGTCTCCGGCTCGGTCGGCTGAGCGGAAGCGGGGTCGGTGGGCGTGTCCGTGACGGGATCGGTCGGCGCGTCCGTGGCGGGGTCGGTGGGCGCGTCCGTGGCGGGCGCGGCGGTGACGTCGCCGCCGGCGGTCGACGGGGGCGTGTCGCCTCCCCGGTCACAGCCGGCCAGGCACAGGAGCATGGCCAGCAGCAGAAGCAGGGCGATGAGTGTGCGGGCGCGGAAAGTCGGAGTTGTTTTCATCGGTTGTTCCTCTCAAACGGAAAAGGTAGCCGCGTCGGGGCGGCGGGAGGGAGCGTCAGCGCTGGACGCGGCCGGTGCCGGAGCCGCCGGCGAGGGCCTTGACTTCCTCGACGGTGACGAAGTTGAAGTCGCCCTGGATGCTGTGCTTGAGGCACGAGGCCGCCACGGCGAACTCGATGGCGTCGCGGGTGGTGTAGCCGGAGAGCAGCGCGTAGATGAGACCGCCGCCGAAGGAGTCGCCGCCGCCCACGCGGTCGACGATGTGCATGTGGTAGGAGCGGGAGAAGCAGTATTCTTTTCCGTCATAGAGCAGGCCGGCCCAGTCGTTGTCGTTGGCGGACTGGGAGGAGCGCAGGGTGATGGCGACGTGGCTGAACCCGAAACGGTCGGCCAGCTGTTTGGCGACCGACTTGTATCCTTCGTGGTTGAGCTTGCCCGATTCGATATCGGTGCCCTCGGCCGAGATGCCGAACACGTCCTTGGCGTCCTCCTCGTTGGAGATGCAGACGTCGACGTACTCGACCAGTCTGGTCATGGCGGCGCGGGCTTCTTCTCTGGACCAGAGTTTTTTGCGGTAGTTGAGGTCGCAGGAGACGGTCAGGCCGCGGGCTTTGGCCGCTTTGCAGGCGTCGAGGCAGATCCCGGCGACGGTGGGACTCAGCGCCGGGGTGATGCCGGTAAAGTGGAACCAGTCGGCGCCCTCGAAGATCGCGTCCCAGTCAAAGTCGGAGGGCGAGGCCTCGGCGATGGCCGAGTGGGCGCGGTCGTAGATGACCTTGGAGGGGCGCTGGGAGGCGCCTTTTTCACAATAGTAGATGCCGACGCGCTCTCCCCCGCGCACGATGCGGGAGGTGTCGACGCCGTAGCGGCGCAGCTGGTTGACGACCAGCTGACCGATCTCGTGCTTTGGCAATTTGGTCACGTAGACGCTCGTGAGCCCATAGTTGGCCAGCGACACGCTGACGTTGGCCTCTCCGCCGCCGGGCAGGGCCTCCAGGCGGTCGGTCTGCACGAAGCGGAGATATCCGTCGGGCGCGAGACGGAGCATGATCTCACCGAAAGTGACGACTTTTTTCATGATTTGTTCCTTTCATGTATGGCAAGTTTAAAAAAACGGAGGGGGTTGGGGGTCTTTTGGCGGTTTTTGGCGGTGGGGCGCGGAGGACGGGCCGGCCGACGCCGCGGGGACGGCCGGGGCCGGTCTGCCGGGGTATGCGCGGCTTTTCGTTTCTATTATAGCGGGTGACGGCGGTAAAGTAAAGTAGCAATCAAAAATCATTGTATTTTGCCGGGATGTATGCTATACTCAAAGTGTATCCGCTTTGACTGTATCTGTCTTTATCGTTTGACCTGTCAGGAGAAGAACATGAAAACCGACGTTTTGATCATCGGAGCCGGCCCAGCCGGCATTTTTACCGCTATCGAGATGCTGCGGCGCGGCTCCCGCAAGCACATCACCATCGTGGAAAAGGGCGTGGCCATCGAAAAGAGAAAATGCCCCAAGGCCAAGGTGGGACACTGCGTGTCCTGCAAGCCGATGTGCCACATCACCACCGGCTTTTCCGGCGCGGGGGCCTTTTCGGACGGAAAGCTGTCCCTCTCGAGCGAGGTGGGCGGCAGTCTGCCCCAGCTGATCGGGGACGACGTGGTCCAGCAGACCATCGCCTACACCGACCGCATCTATCTCGACTATGGCGCGGACGAGCACGTGGAGGGGGTCGGGCAGACCGACGAGGTCAAGGAAATCCGCAAACGCGCCATCCAGGCGGGGCTGCAGCTGGTGGACTGCCCCATCCGGCACCTCGGCACCGAGCGCGCGCAGACGCTGTATCAGGCCATCGAGCACGATCTGCTCGACCGGGGGGTGGAGATCCTCTTTGAGCATGAGTGTCTGGACCTGATCCTGGACGGACAGGTCTGCCGGGGCGCGCTGGTCACGGACGGAAAGGCGACCTTTGAGATCCTGGCGGACGACGTGGTGGTGGCCACCGGCCGACGCGGCGCCGACTGGCTGGAAAAGCTCTGCGCCGACCACGACATCGCCCACGAGCCCGGCACGGTGGACATCGGCGTGCGGGTCGAGTGCCGCAACGAGGTCATGGAGATGGTCAACCGGGTGCTCTATGAATCCAAGCTGATCGGCTACCCCGCCCCGTTTAAGAACAAGGTCCGCACCTTTTGTCAGAATCCGGGCGGCTACGTCAGCCAGGAAAACTATGACAACGACCTGGCCGTGGTCAACGGCCACTCCTACAAGGACAAAAAGTCCGAGAATACCAACGTCGCGATCCTGGTCTCCCACAATTTTTCCGTCCCGTTCAATCAGCCGATCGCCTACGCCCAAAAGGTGGGCGAGCTGACCAACATGCTGGCCAACGGGCACATCCTGGTCCAGCGCTTCGGCGACATCCTGGACGGCAAGCGCACCTGGCAAAAGGAACTGGCGCGCTCCAACGTGCGCCCGACCCTGCCGGACGCCGTGGCCGGCGACATCACCGCCGCGATGCCCTATCGCGCGATGATCAACATCATCCACTTTATGCAGGCGATGGACAACGTGGTGCCGGGCTTTGCCGCGCCGGAGACGCTGCTCTACTCGCCCGAACTCAAGTTTTATTCCAACCGGGTCAAGATGGACGAAAAGTTCGACACCAACATCCGGGGCCTGCACTGTCTGGGCGACAGCTCCGGCTGGACGCGCGGACTGATGATGGCGTCGGTGATGGGGGTGCTCATGGGTCGTCTGCTCTAACGCGCCCGACGACCCGGACAAGCAAAACGCGGGAAAGGATGTGTTTTTTGTGCCGATGTTTGCGCCGGAAGGGGTCTACCCCGCCGCCGGTATCTTTTCTGTCGGGCATCTGATCGCCTTGGCGATCTCGCTGGTCTGCGTGGCCGCGGCGCTGCGGCTGACCCGACGGATGACCGAGCGTGAGCTGCGGCGTATGACCCTGGCCTTTGCCGTCGCGGTCACGGCGCTGGAAGTGATCAAGATCGTCTACAAGTTTTCGGTCTGTCACGTCCGGGCGGGAGATCTCAACGACTGGCTGCCGCTGTATTTTTGTTCTCTGTTTATCTACTACGCGTGGGTATCGGCCTTTGGCGGCACCCGCCTGACGCCCTATGGCGACGCCTTTGTCGGCGCGGGCGCGCTGACGGGCGGCCTGGCCTTTCTCGTCTATCCCACCACCTCCGTCACCATGGTGCCGATCTGGCACTTCTTGTCACTGCACAGCATGCTCTTTCACTCGATGATGGTGCTGACGGGGCTGTGCTATCTGCGGGCGGGACTGTTTGTGCCCTCGCGGCGCGGCTTTTGGCGCTACTCTGCGGCGTTCGGCGTCTTTGCGCTCCCGGCCATCGTC
>JAGDBW010000005.1 GCA_017958845.1 Clostridia bacterium
CAGCGCTCCTTCGGCCGCGTCGCGGACTACCATGTCGCTCACCGCCATGACCTCCTTCGTGGCGTTGGCGGGACAGCAGGCGACGTCGGCCGCCCGCAGCATGGACAGGTCGTTTTCCTGGTCGCCCACGCAGACCAGCGTCCGCACGCCCAGCCGCTCCTTGAGCCACTTGACGCACAGATCCTTGCCGGCGCGGCGGGAGAGCTGCTCCACCCCTTGCGGCCAGCTGTGCACGAACTGATAGGCCGGAAAAGCCCCCCGCGCGTACGCCGCCCACGCGTCCGCGTCCGCCGCCTTCTCAAAGCAGGCTACCATCTTGAGAAAGGTCAGACCCTCCTCCGCCTCGAGCGAAAAGTCGGCCGGATCGTTGTACCGGATCGTGCGCTCCTCCTCCAGGTGGAAGAGCAGAAACAAGGTCGGCTTTGCGGCGAGACCCGCCAGCGCCAACGAGGGACAAAAGCGATCCGCCTCCTCCATTGCACGGATCCACAGCGTCTCGCCGGTCTTATCGTCGACGATGCGCGCGCCGTTGCACACGATCAGCGGCGCGTTGAAAACCACGTCCGGCAGCTCCCGCAGATAGGAGGCCGTCCGCCCCGACGAGAGCGTAAACAGCCCGCCCTCCCGGACAAAGTAGCGGACCGCCTCCCGGTTGGCGGGCGGGATCTCTTTGCCGATCGCAAAGGTCCCGTCCACGTCCGAACAGATCAAAAAACCGTCAAACTTGCCCATAACACGTCCTTGTCAGATATTTGAGAGATACGCGCGACTGCTCGTTTTTTGCCCGGAGCCGTCCCGGTTGGCGTGCGTTCGTTTGGCGTCGTATCGCGTGACCGCCATCCACACGACCGCCGATCGCGTCGACCGACCGCTCTTGTGCCGGCGATACACACTCTCTTTCTGAAAACCGAGCCGAAAAACCCGGATTTGTTTCAAAACCCCGGCGAAAAAGAGAGAAAAACCGACCAATGCCCTCTCACGCCTTTGCGTCCAGCCAGTTGTCCGCGACGCCGGCCGAGGCCGAGAGCGCCACGGACAGACGCGCTGTCGCTTCCATCTCGCGCCGCAGGATCGCCGCCGTCGCCTCGGCCGTCTCCTTCGGCGTCTCCACGATCAGCTCGTCGTGCACCTGCATCACGAGCCGCGCCTGCGGAACTTCGCGCGCCAGCGCGTCGCGCACGCGGAGCATCGCCATCTTCATCAGGTCGGCCGCCGACCCCTGGATGGGGCTGTTCAGCGCCAGCCGCCGCCCCAGCGCCCGCTCGCTTGCCTTGGCGCTTCGGAGCTGCGGGATATAGCGGCGTCGGCCGTACATGGTCAGCGAATAGCCGCGCTCGGCCGCCTCTCTCACGCTGCCTTCGAGGTACGCCCCGATCTTGGGGAAGGAGGCAAAATAGCTGTCGATATACGCCTTGGCCATCTTCTGCGGGATGCCCAGGTCCTGCGCGAGCGAGTGAGCGCCCATGCCGTACACGATCCCAAAGTTGATGGCCTTTGCGCGCTTGCGCATCTCGGGCGTCACCCGCTCGTCAGACACGCCGAACACGGTCGCGGCGGTCGAAGTGTGGATATCCGCCCCGGCCGCAAAAGCCGCGATCATCCGCTCGTCTCCCGACAGATGCGCCAGCAGCCGCAGCTCGATCTGCGAGTAGTCCGCGTCCACCAGCACGTACCCGGGCCGGGCCACAAAGTAGCGTCGCATCCGCTGCCCCATCTCGGTGCGCACGGGGATGTTCTGCAGGTTGGGCTCGGCCGACGAGAGCCGGCCGGTCGCCGTCAGCGCCTGTTTAAAGTCGGTGTGGATGCGGTCGTTTTCGTCCGCCGCCTCCGTCAGCCCCACGGCATAGGTCGCGTAGAGCTTGGATACCTGCCGGTATTCCAGGATATCCTCGATGATCGGATGAGCGCCTCGCAGCGCCTCCAGCGTCTCCGCGTCGGTCGAGTAGCCGCTCTTGGTCTTCTTTTTCGCCGGCAGACCCAATTCCTCAAAGAGGACCGTCGCCAGCTGCTTGGTCGATTGGACGTTAAAGGGATGCCCGGCCGCAAAGCGGATGCGGTCGGCCAGATCCTCCATCAGAGCGGCCAGCTCCTGCCCAAAGGCCTGCATCCCGGCCCTGTCGATCATAAAGCCCGTCTCTTCCATTTCGCCGAGCAGCGTCGCCAGAGGCCACTCGACTTCCCGGGCCAGTGTCAGCATCCCGTCCGCCGCGAGGCGTTCTTCGAGCGCCTCCTCCAGCCGCCACAGCAACGCCGCTTGCGCGTCGCCGACCTCTTGTGTCGTCACGTGGAGCAGCGAGAACGCCAGCGCGTCGCGGGCGGCCGAGCCGTCGCCGCCGCGCCAGAGATATCCGGCCAGCATCACGTCGCGCATCCCGGCCCCGGGGGTGATCCCCGCCGCGCGCAGACGGTGCCACCACGCCTTGCTGTCATAGCAGACGATCGTATATTCCGCCCCAAAGACGGGGGGTATCTGCCCGTTTTCGACGTTTTGGATGATTTCTCCTATCTCCGGAGCGTACAGGTGCATCGTCTCTCCGACCATCTCCACGGCCAGCCTCCGGGGCAAAAGAGCGGGCAGGACCGTCGAGCAGGGCACGGCGGCGAAGTTTGCGTCGCCTTCTTTGTCCGTGTCGTCCGATCCGGCGTCCACGCGCGCCGCGCCGGTCGATATCCGGCTACCCGTGTCGGATTTTTTCGATTTTGAGCGGTCGGCGTCGGTACGATCCGACGCCGCCGGAGCGTCCGCCCCGGTCGTCGAGTCCGCCGTGTCGGCCCGTGCGTGGTCCGGCGAGAGATCGGCCGCGTCCGCGCCCGTTTGCGAGGCGGCCTTGTTTGCCTCGGCGGCGCCG
>JAGDBW010000026.1 GCA_017958845.1 Clostridia bacterium
CGCGATCTTCTGGATGGCGGCGGTCGCGACCCTCTCCATGATCATCAAGTTCGCGGAAGTGCTGCTGGCTGTCAAAAGTGCGCGGCGTCGCCCGGGCGTCGCCGGCGCGTCGCTGGACTATCTCTTCTTTCCCGGCCGCTCAGGGCAGATCGGCGGGGCGGTCTTTTGCCTGTTGTGCGTCTGTCTGTCTTTCGTTTTGGGCGGCATGATCCAGGGCGGGGCGCTCGCCGCCGCCGCCCGCGCGGTCGTCCCGTTCCCCGCGGGGCTGCTCGCGTTTTTGCTCGTCGCCGTCACGCTGCTGTGCGTCTCGGGCGGACAGCGGCGTCTCGTCCGCGTCAGCGCCCGCACCGTGCCCCTCGCCTGCCTCTTGTATCTGGTCCTGTGCGGCGGGGTGCTCGTCCGCTTTTCCGGCGCCGTGCCGGCCGCCCTTTCCCGCATCCTGCGCTCGGCCTTCTCCCTGCGTCCGGCGGCGGGCGGCGTCGGTGGGTACGCGGCCCTGCGGATCGGAGCGGTGCGGGGTCTGCTCTCCAACGAAGCCGGCTGCGGCACCGCCCCCATGGCCCACGCCACGGCCGAAGGCGCCGAGCCGACGCGACAGGGACTGTTCGGGGCGTTCGAGGTCTTTTTTGACACAGTGGCGCTCTGTACCCTGACCGGCGTCACCCTGCTGGCGAGCGGCGTTCCCTTCGTCGAGGCGGACGGCGGGATGCAGACGGTGCTGGCCGCTTTCGCGGCCGCGTGGGGGCCCGCCGGCGCGTACGCCGCGGCGGGGGCGGTGTGTCTGTTCGCCTTTTCCACCGTCGTCGCCTGGTCGCACTACGGCCGCTGTGCGCTGGCGCGTCTGCGGGCCGCTTTTTCAGACTCTCCGATCAAAAAAGAGCCAAAAACAGCCCGACCCCCCCTTCTCCGCGCAAAAAAAGCCGCGTCGCTTCCTCCCCCCGTCGCTTCGTCCTCCGCACCTCCCTTTGCGGCAGCCGCCTCCCCTCCGCTAAAACCGCAAAAAAAGAACAACGGACGGCTCTATCCGTTGTTCTTTGCGCTCTCCGTCGGCGCGGGCGGGTTGTTTTCTGCGCGCGCGGTGTGGGTCGGATGCGATCTGCTGCTCGCGGTCATGACCGCGGTCAACGTCGCGGCGGTGCTGCGCCGGTCGGGAGAAGTGCGGGATCAGGTGCGCGCTTCGCTGTCGTCGCAGAGGTCGGACAGCACCCGCAGGTGCGAAGTGAGCGGCAGCTCCTCGGCGAGCGCCCGGCAGGCGGCCTCGGTCATCGGGGGAGCCAAAAAAGCCGCCTCGCCCTCGGGCGACGTCACGCGCACGGCCCGCGGGACGCGCGCCGTCAGCGCGTCAGCCGCCGCCTCCGGTACGCAAAAGTATCGCGGACAGCCATAACCGTCAAAGTCCGGCGGGACGTATCCCGCGCGCAGGCGGCACGGCGCCGCCCGCCCGCTCAGCGCCTCGCAGACGTCCGCCACGACGGCCGAGGCCGTCGGATCCGCGCCCGCGCCCCGGCCCATGAGCATCACGTCGCCCACCTTGTCGCCGTGGATCAGGGCGGCGTTATACACGCCGTCGACGGAGCGGAGCGGATGGTCCCGGGGGATCAGATGGGGAGCGACCAGGAGATACCCGCCGCGCATGACGCCCACCAGCTTGACCGCGCAGCCCTCGCGGGCCAGCGCCGAGACGTCCGCCCGGCGGACGCCGCCGATGCCGGTGCAGGGGATGAGCCGCTCGTCGGTCAGCCCCTCGCCCGCGACGGCTGAGAGGATGTTGAGTTTGCGGCGGGTGTCATAGCCCTCCACGTCGTCGGTCGGGTCGGCCTCGGCATAGCCGAGCCGCCGCGCCTCGGCCAGCGCGTCGGCATAGTCGGCGCCGCTGTCCCGCATGGACGTGAGGATATAGTTGGTGGTGCCGTTGAGGATCCCGCACAGCCCCGTGATGCGGTTGGGCGCGAGGTCGCGCGAGAGCGGCGTGATCAGCGGTATGCCGCCGCCGCACGAGGCCTCAAAGAGATAGCACGCCCCGGCCGCCTCGGCCGCCTCGGTCAGGACCGCGCCCATGGCCGAGACCACGGCCTTGTTGGAGGTGACCACGTGCTTGCCCGCGCGGAGCAGAGCGAGCGAAAAGTCCCCCGCCGGCCGCACCCCGCCGATGGCCTCCACGACCAGCGAGATCGAGGGATCGGAGAGGATGTCCTCAAAGCGGTGGGTGACCAGCGCCGAAAAAGGGCTGTCCGGCATGTCCCGCAGGTCGAGTATCCGCCGCAGGACCACCTCTTCGCCCGCCGCCGCCGCGATGCGTTCGCGGTTGTCACACAGCATCCGGGCGACGCCGCCCCCGACGGTCCCCAGACCGAGAATGGCAACGTATTTCATACCATACACCTCAAAAAAATCGTCACCCCCAGTATACCACACCCGCCCCCGGCGGTCAAGGCGTCCGCCGCGGCGTTTCTGTTTGTTTGCGAGCGCGGACGCTTCGCGCGCCGCGCGGCGCACCCCGCCCGCCGGCCGACAAACAAAGCGGCGTCTGACGCACGCCGCCCCCTGCTCAAAATGCCCGCGTCGCCCCGAAAAGCGCCGCCTTCTTCACAAAAAAGAGACGTCCTCCCGCCCGCAAAAAAAACCTCCGCGCCTCTGCCGCAGGGCAGGAGCGCGGAGACGTCTGTTTCATCCTTCCCAGGCTTCGTCGGCTTCGGAAAAAGCCGCGGCCTGCGCCGACGCGGAGATATAGTCCAGCGGATCGACCGGGACGCCGCCCACCGTCATCTCAAAGTGCAGGTGCGGCTCGTCCGCCATCTCGACCATCGACGTCTCGCCGATACAGCCGATCAGCTGGCCCGCGGCCACCGAGCGGCCGACCAGGATGTTTTCGGCCAGCTCCGGCGCGAGGTTGCAGTAGACGCTCGCCCCGTCGCCGGTGTGCGAGATCCGCACACACCGGCCGAGCAGCGGGTCGTCATAGATGGCCTCCACCACGCCCTTGGCCGCGGCATAGACGCCCGTCCCGACCGGCGCCATCACGTCGATGCCGCTGTGGACGCGGTACTCCTGCATGGTGGCGGAGTAGACGGGGATTTCGGTGTCGTGCCGTTTGGCGATCATGCCCGTGGCGGGCGCGCCAAAGGTCGGCAGCCCGGGCGCCGTCGTCGCCGGCGGCTCGGTCGCGGGCTCGACCGTCTGATTGACCGCCACGTCGGGGGCGTCGGGGAGGCGATCGACCTTTTTGGCTTTGCGGCGGGAGACGAGGATCCCCGTCAGAGCCACCCCCAGACAGAGCGTGCCGGCGGCGACCATGTAGAGGATGCGAGAGGATTTTTCTTTGGTGTCGTTGTTGGATTGCATAGACTTGTTCCTTTCTTTTCTTCTCTGCCGTTATTTTTGCCGGGCGAGACAGTTTTATACACCAAAGATCAAAAAGTCTCCCGGATCCCCGCCGCTCTCTCAAACACCGGCCCCAAAAAAGTCCCGCACAAAAACAACCGCCCCCCGCCGCGCCCCCCGGCGGGTGCCCACCCCCGCCCCCGGGCCC
>JAGDBW010000027.1 GCA_017958845.1 Clostridia bacterium
GAGGCACGCCCATGACCGATCTCTCCCGCATCGATCCCAACTTCGCCGTACCGACCTGCGCCCGGGACGGCTTTGGTTTCTACGACGCCTGCCGTGCGCCCTTTGCGCTGCCCGGCCTGTTATACGACGGCGGGCGCTTCCGCCGTATGCCGGCCGACGCCGCCCGCTCGGTCAGCCCCGGCGTCGAGGCCCTGCACGCCAACACCACCGGCGGGCGCCTGTTCTTCCGCACCGACAGCCCGCGCGTCTTTCTGCGGGCGCACACCGACGCCGTCACGCTCAAACCGCACTACGCCTACACCGGCACGGCGGGCTTTTCGATGTATACCTCGGTCGGCGGCGGCCCCTTCGTCTACGACGGCACCTTTATCCCCCCTCTCCCCTCCGAGGCGGGCTTCGACAGCGCCCTGACGACCCTGACCGACGGCGGCGAGCGGGACGTGATGATCTGCTTTCCGATGTTCAGCGACGTCCTCCGGCTCGAGATCGGCCTCATCGAAGGCGCGACGCTGACGCCCCCTCGCCACCGCTACCGCCTGCCGGCCCCCGTGGTCTACTACGGTTCGTCCGTCACCCACGGCGCCTGCTCCTCCCGGCCGGGCTGCGCCTACCCGGACCTGCTCTCTCGCGCGCTCGATATCGACTATCTCAACCTCGGCTTTTCCGGCAGCGCAAAGGGCGAGCCGCCGATGGCGGCGTATATCGCCTCGCTTTCCATGAGCGCGTTTGTGCTGGACTATGACTACAACGCCCCCACGCCCGCACACCTGGCCGCCACCCACGAGCCGTTCTTTCGCACGGTGCGCGCGGCGCACCCCGATCTGCCGGTGCTCTTCCTCTCCCGCCCCGTCCGCACACTCAACCCGGAGAACAAGCTCCGCTGTGAGATCGTCCGGCGCACCTATGAGCGCGCCCTCGCCGACGGCGACGGACACGTCGCGTTCCTCTCCGGGCCGGAACTCATGGCGCTGGCGGGCGAGGACGGCACCGTCGACACCCGCCACCCGACCGACGCCGGCTTTCTCAGCATGGCCCGCGCCGTCGAGCCGGTCCTGCGCCGCCTGCTCGGCCTCTGAAACGAAAAAAGCGCCAAAAACGCAAAACAAGCCGAAAGACAAAAACGGAAGCCCCCGCTTCCGTTTTTTTCGCCCGTTTTTCCTTTTTCGCGCAAAAAGAGATACAAAAGACCCACACCCCCGCCCCGTGCAAAAAAAGCGCGCCTATAGCCCCACACAAAAAGCGAGCCGCGACCGGATCGGTCGCGGCTCTGACGCGCTTTATCATTCGTCGTCGCGCGTCAGCTTGGCATAGGTGGCCATGAGCTTCTTGACGCTTCCGTCGTCAAAGGCGATCTCGTAGAGCACGTCGCCGCCCATGTCCCGCACGCTCAGCACCTTTCCGCGGCCAAAGACGTCGTGCCGCACCCGCGCTCCGACCTCCCACTTTTCGAGGCCCCACGGGTTGTCCTGCGCGAGCGAGCCGGGCGAGGTACGCGAGGGAGCGAGCCCGACGGAAAAGGGCGACGGTCTCCCCGCCATGGGAGAGGTATACGAGCGGTCGCTGACCGGCGCTTTGCGCGCCGATCCGTCGCCTTTGCGCGCGGGGCGCCTTTGCGGTTTTTCTCCGTCATAGCCGCCCCCGTAGCCAGAGCCGCCGTGATCGTCGTAGCCGTGCCGCCCGTAGTAGGTGCGCGGAGGCGCAAAGGCGGGCGACTGCTCGCGCCGCTCGATCAGCTCCGGCGGGATCTCCCGGTCTACAAAACGGGAGAGAAGATTGGTCTGTGTGAAGCCGTAGAGCAGCCGCCGCCGCACGCAGGAGATATAGATCTTTTCTTTGGCGCGGGTCAGCGCCACGTAGGCCAGCCGCCGCTCCTCGCTCATCTCGCCGGGGTCGTTCTGCGCCTGCACACCGGGAAAGACGCCCTCCTCCATCCCGGGCAAAAACACGACGGGAAACTCCAGTCCCTTGGCGCTGTGGACGGTCATGAGCACCACCGCGTCGGCGTTCTCGTCGTACTTGTCCACGTCCGAGACCAGCTCGATCTCCTCGAGAAAGCCCACCGGGTCCCCCTCCTCCCCGCTGCGGCTTTCGTACTCCACCGCCGCGGAGACAAACTCTTCCACGCTCTGGATGCGGGTCCTGGCGGCGTCGCCTTCGTCCTCCAGCATCCGCTTGTAGCCCGTCCGCTCAAACACGTCTTCGATCAGGTCGGAGATGCTCGTGCCAGCGGCGTCAAAGGAGCGGATCAGGCGGCAAAAACTCTCCATCCCCTCCGCGCACCGCGCCAGCACGGGATAGTCGCTCGCCCGCTCCATCACCTCAAACAGGGTCAGCCCCGTCCCCTCGGCGATGGTCTCGGCGGCGTCGATGGAGGCCTGCCCCAGCTTGCGCTTGGGTTCGTTGACGATGCGTTTCAGCCGCCCGGTGTCGCCCGGGTTGCAGATCACGGCGAGGTAGGCGAGCATATCCTTGATCTCGCGGCGGTCATAAAAGCGCTGGGTCCCCAGCACCCGATAGGGGATGCCGCTCTTGGCAAAGCCGCTCTCCAGCGCCCGCCCCATTTCGTTTAGGCGGTAGAGCACCGCAAAGTCGCGGTAGCGGCGCTTTTCGCTGACCACCCCGCGCGTGATGACGTCGGTGATCATCCGCGCCTCGTCCGCCTGGTCTTCGCACACCGACAGGGAGATGCGCTCCCCCTC